>CAYLJQ010000221.1:0-9710 GCA_964383955.1 uncultured Heliomicrobium sp.
GAAAAAATGCTTTCGATTTGGTTGACGCTTGGGCTGGCCGTGTTTGTGCTGACGGCGTTGTCGTTGATCTTTTTCGGCGAAAGCCTGGGCTGGACAATCGCGCGCTTTTTCGGATTCGGTGCAGCATTCAAAACGGCTTTTGGAATCGCCCAATGGCCGTTGGTCAGCATCCTGATTCTGATTGGTGTGGATTTGGTTTACTACTTTGCGCCGAACTTCAGGCATCGGTGGCGGTGGTTTACACCCGGCGCTGTTTTTGCTGTGGTTTGCTGGCTGCTGATTTCGTTTGGCTTTCGGTATTACGTTTCGCGCTTTGGGAATTACAGCGCAACGTATGGCGCGCTGGGCGGCGTGATGATGTTGATGCTGTGGTTTTATCTGACCGGCATTGCCATCCTGGTTGGCGGTGAAATCAACGCGATCACCAAACATACCTGAGATCGTGTTTTGAAATTCGCTTTTTCACCTAGCCCAGCCGTTCACGGCTGGGATGAGATGAATCAGATTGGAAAAAAAGGGCGGTTTACCGTCCTTTTTCATCGGCTTTAGCCAACAACCGTCGTGGCTAAAGCCCGCCGCAAGCCCGGTGAACCGGGCTGAAAATCTTTTCTTTTACCTTTCCCAGCCGTAAACGGCTGGGCTATTGAAATTTCAAAACAGGCTCTGAAGCAATTAAGCCGTCGTTTCAATTCTCATTACCACGCGAAGCGCTCGGTTTAAACCGTAACTTTCTTCCTTTTCAACCATCTCGATTAAACCTGCCGACAATTCACTCCATTCAAGAACCCTGAAGCCAAGTTTTCGGTAAAACGGCTCGTTCCAGGGAATGTCGCGAAACGTCGTCAATGTGATGGCGGGAATTCCTTCGGATTGCGCCCATTCAATCACTGTTTGAATCAGCCTTCTGCCAATTCCTTGACGTCCGTAACCAGGGTGAACGTCTATCTCGTCCAAATGCGCCAGTCCGTCCACGATGTAGACCTGGGCGAAGCCAATTGGCTTGCCGGAGGGCAAGGCGGCTACCCAAAGCAGATTGCTTTGTTGGGATTCCTGAAACTCTTCCAGCGAGGTGACGCCATCCGGCAAATTCGCCAGGGCGGGGAATTGTGAAAACAATTCTCCGGCAGCGCTTTCAATATCAGGCAGAAAGGAGAGGTCTTCGGGTTTGGCAAGGCGGATGGCGTACATTGGTTTTGCGTCAGCAGCGGTCAATTCAATCTTCCGGCTGCCCACTGAATCGCGTTTCTGACCAGCCGTTGATAATTCGGATTCAGGTTCGCGTTTCGGTCGTGGCCGAGTTGAATGTACACGACGCGCGCTTTTTCGTAAGGACCGATCCAGGCAACAGGACCATCGCTAGTTTTATCGTCTGTGGTTAGCAGCACTTTGACCTTCGGCGAAATCCACAGGTCTTTGTACGTTTCGTCGTGAATCTTGAACGTCTGGATGCCTTTCAGAATCGGATGCTGCATCACCGGTTTGATCGTCAAATCCACGTCGTGTTTGTAGCTGCCGGCTTTGCCGTTGACAGGCTCAAACAACCAGCGCCCGCCGACAACTTCTTCGTACCACCACGGCCAATTGACGTTGGTGCAGATGCCGTGATGCAGCACGACAACGCCTTTGCCGCTTTCGACAAAATCGCGCAGATTTTTCTGCCGCGCAGGTTCCAGCGTTTGCGCGGTGTCATAAATCACCAGAACATCGGCTCGTTTGCGCATGTCGTAGCTGTAAGCTCGCGGATGAGGATCCACTTTGGCGTTGATCGCTTCGTCGTCAAAGACGGAATAAAACTCAGGATCGTAATCGTGGCCGCCAGTGGCAATCAGAACTCGTACCGCATCATTGCGCTTCGGCTTTGGTTTCCAAACTTCCTGCGAAAAGGCAAAGCCAGCCAGCGTTGTCGCAACTATCAAAACTGCCAGGCATTGTTTCACTTACGCGACCTCCGATTGCTTGATAATTTGCCTTACAGATCTTCATAAACCGCAGAGGCGCAGAGAACGCTGAGACAGCGCAGAGACGTCCAATTACTCTGCGAAACCTCTGCGGCTCTCTGCGCCTCTGCGGTGAAAACAGTATTCATAAAAGACCAGTTTGTTTTCAGAAGTGGCTACGCCAGCAATTTGTCTACGACTAATCCGGCAACGTCCGTCAGCCGGAAGTCGCGCCCCTGAAAACGATACGTCAGTTTTTCGTGATCGAAGCCGAGTTGATGCAGCAACGTTGCGTGCAGGTCATGAACGTGGACACGATCTTTAACGACGTTAAAGCCGAGTTCATCGCTTTCGCCGTACGTGATGCCGGGTTTGATGCCTCCGCCAGCCAGCCACATGGTGAACGCGTTCGGGTGATGATCGCGTCCGTCGCTGCCGCCTTGCACCATCGGCGTTCGTCCAAATTCGCCGCCCCAAACGACCAAGGTGTCTTTCAGCATTCCGCGCTGTTTCAGGTCTTTGACCAAGGCCGCACAGGCTTGATCCGTGTCCAGGCAGTTTTTGGTCAGGTCACGAACCAGCGAACCGTGCTGATCCCAGGCTTCGTGGTAAATCTGCACAAAGCGCACACCGCGTTCGACCAATCGCCGAGCCATCAATACCGAGTTGGCAAATGAAGGTTTGCCTGGTTCGGCTCCGTACATTTCCAGAATGTGTTTCGGCTCTTTGCTCAAATCCATCAGTTCCGGCGCGCTGGATTGCATTTTGAAAGCCATCTCGAATGAATTAATGCGCGTGGCAATTTCAGGATCGCCAACCGTGTCCAGCCGCATACGGTTCAGTTTCTGAATTGTATCCAGCGAATCGCGTTGCAGCTTGGCATCCACGCCGCGCGGGTTCGACAGGTAAAGCACCGGGTCGCCTACGTTGCGGAACTGCACCCCTTGGTAAACCGTCGGCAAAAAGCCGCTGCCCCAGCACGAATTGCCGCCGCTGGGACCTTTGCTGCCGGTGCTGAACACGACGAAAGCGGGCAGGTCTTCGGCTTCGCTGCCCATTCCGTAAATTGTCCACGCCCCAAAACTTGGTCGCCCGAAAATCATCGAGCCCGTATTCATCATCAACTGCGCCGGAGCGTGATTGAACGCATCGCTGACCATTCCTTTGACGATGGCGATGTCGTCCACGATTTTCGACGTGTGCGGCAACAGGTCGGAAAGTTCCGCGCCAGATTGACCGTACTTTGCAAACTTGAACTTCGGCCCCAGCAGCTTCGAGTTCGGATTGATGAATGCCGCTCGATAGCCTTTCAGCAAATCCGCAGGCGGCAATGTGCCATCAAATTTTGCCAGCGACGGTTTGTTGTCAAACATTTCTATATGGCTCGGCCCGCCCGCCATAAACAGAAAGATGACGTTTTTTACCTTCGGCGCAAAATGCGGCTGTTTCGGTGCCAGCGGGTTTTGCGACTGCTGCGCGTAGCCTTCGCTGGAAAGCAGATGATTGAGCGCCAGCGCGCCCAAACCGACGCCACATTGTTCAATAAACCAGCGGCGGCTGACATTTGGTACGTCTTGTGATGTTTGCGGTTGTTTCATAATGATCAATCCTCAGCTTTCCAATTTTGCTTGTTGAGCGTTCCAGCGGACTTTGCGTTCTTGTTTTAATGCCAGGTTGCCGATGTGTGCTGCGCGGGCGGCTTCGACAGCAATACGGATGTCTGCGTTTGGTGTCTTGCGGCTCTTCACACAATCCAGGAAGTTGCGAATGTGCGTAAAAGTTCCATCCCCTTTGGAGGGAATCAAGATGCTATGTTTGGCATCGCCAGCACGGCTGAATCCTGATCCGGCTTCGGGATACACCGCCAGCCGTTCGCGGTCCAGCTTCATCGTTCCTTTTGTGCCGCGAAGCTCCAAACCGCCATCGTCAATGCTGCTGCTCATCGTTCCGTGGTAGGTCGCCGTGAAGTTTTTCGGGTATTCCAGCACGCAGTTGATTGTATCCGGGCATTCCCAATCCAGCACGTAACGATTGCCGACCGTCATCGCAGTCATTGGCGTCGCCGCTCCTGTGTACCAATGAACCACGTCAATCCAATGACACATCAAATCGGTCAATGCGCCGCCGCCAAAGTTCCAATACCAGCGCCACCAGTAAAACTTGGCAGGTGTCAGTTCCTGCGCTGGAGCATTGCCGAGCCAGGCTTTTTGATCCAGCTTGTCATAGGCGATTTTGTTGGAATGACCGCTGGCCGCATAGTTTTGATACCACCACATTCGCACGGTTGTAATCTGGCCCAGCTTGCCTTCGTCAACGATCTGTTTGCCCTGAACAAAATGCTCCCAGCTTCGCTGCTGCATGCCTACCTGAACGATGCGCTTGCTGGCTTCTACGGCTTTGATGATCCCGGAGCCTTCTTCCAGCGTGTGGGTGATGGGTTTTTCAACGTAGACGTCTTTGCCTGCCGCCACAGCATCGGAAGTGATTTTGACGTGCCAATGATCCGGCGTGGCGATGACCACGGCGTCAATATTTTTGTCGTCCAGCACAGCGCGATAATCTTTGATTTGTTTGGCGCTGGGAATTCCAAGCTGCGTCGCCGCGCGTTCAATGTTCGGCTGGTAAACATCGCAAAGCGCAACAAGCTCAGTGTCCGGTTGATTCTTGAAATGGTTCAACAAGCCACGCATGCGCCCGCCGGTTCCGATGGCTCCGACGCGAATGCGGTCATTGGCTCCAAGAATTTTGGCCGAAGCCGGAAGCGATGACGCGAGCATCGCGCCGCCAACGCCAACCACCGAAGTTTTCAAAAAATCCCTGCGTTTATTTGTCATCATCGCTGACCTCCAATTC
Organism: uncultured Heliomicrobium sp.; assembly: GCA_964383955.1. GTDB lineage: Bacteria > Acidobacteriota > Blastocatellia > RBC074 > RBC074 > RBC074. The sequence continues at coordinate 4,791 of CAYLJQ010000221.1, forward strand.
GTTTCAGATAAATGTCCTTGTATTGCACTTTCATCGGTTCACCAGGAATGATTGGCATTGCCAACACGCCTGTGCGCGCGGCTTTGCCATTTTCGCGGTCATCCAGTTCAGCTGTCACTTGTCCGTTAATCCGAAGCGTGATGCGAGAGCCGGCTGCGATAATCTGATAATCATTCCACTGATCGGTTTTCAGATTCTTCAATAAAGCCTCTGACTCAGCAAAGCGAGTGACGGCCTTTTTACCACTTTCATCAATCAGGACTTTTTCGCCGCGGCCCGCCAGCGAACGGCGCGTTCCGTATTCATCCCAAATGCCGCCGATGTATTTTCCAGTGCCGTCCATATCGGCTTGATAACCGTGAACCAGGCCTTTGTCTTTGACCGCGCTGCGGAACTGCATGCCCGAATTCGACTTCGCGCCGAAGATGCGAAACTTGAACTTCAACTCGAAATCCGCAACTTCGCCACCTTGCCAGACGATGAACTGGTTGTAAGGCGGATTGTGAGCCGTCGTCGTCGTGCCTGTGATCGCGCCGTCTTCGACGGTGAAGTAGCTCATATCCGGTGCTTGCCAACCGGTCAGAGTCTTGCCGTCAAAAATTTTCTTCCAACCGGTTTCAGCGGAAGAGAGATCGGGAATTAACGCAAAGGCGCATAGAAGCAACGCCGCAAAGAAGATTTTGTGTCTGTCGTTCGTCATTGTTTGTAGACTTTGCCGGTTTTCATCACCAGTTTGATTTTGCGAATTGCCGAAACATCGCGTGTTGGATCGCCTTCGACGGCAATCAAATCGGCCAGTAAGCCAGGTTTGACTGAACCGATCTGCTTTTCCAGATGCATGACTTTGGCGTTGATCGAAGTTGCCGACCGAAGCGCATCAACCGGCTGCATTCCGAATTTAACCATCGCTTCCAGTTCGCGGGCGTTGTCGCCGTGGGCAAATACGCCCACGTCGCTGCCCGCCGCAATCGTCACGCCTGCTTCGATCGCTGCTTTCATCATCGCGGGTTTGCGCGTCTGGTTGCCGACGGACAAGGTCGGGCAAAGCGCAACGCCTTTTTCTTTCATCATTCGGAATACTTCCGGCGTGCCTTCGTCGCCATGCTCTATGGTTTCAACGCCCGCCAGCGTCGCGCGGCGCATTCCTTCGGGAGTTGTTGAATGCGCGGCAACAGGAATTCCCGCGCTTTTTGCCAGTTCAACGACCAGCTTCAATTCGTCGAGCGTGAACGTCGGCGCGGCTCCGGCTTTGCCCCAGCGGTAATCGGCATAAACCTTGATCCAGTCTGCGCCCTTGCCGATTTGTGTGCGAACGGCGCGTGTCAGCGAATCTATGCCGTCGGCTTCTTCGGCTCCTTGCGGGACGTTCCATTCCGTCGCGTAGCCTTTGGGACCGTAGCTGCCGCTGACAACAATTGCCCGTGTCGCCACCAGCATTCGCGGGCCGGGAATGATGCCTTGCTGTACGGCTTGTTTCAGGCCGACGTCGGCATAATCCGCGCCTTCGGTTCCCAAGTCTCGAACTGTCGTGAAACCCGCAAGAAGCGTATCGCGCAAATGATTCGTCGCTCGCGCCACGCGCAAACTCAGATGCTCACGCGCGACCTGATCGTTCCACGACGTTTCGCTGTACGGATGCAGCAGCACGTGCGAATGCCCTTCGATCAAACCGGGCATCAACGTTGTGCCAGGCAGTTCGATGATTTTGGCATCGGCGGGAGCTTTGATTTCGCCGACGGCTTCGATCTTTTCGCCGCGAACCAACACAGACCAGCCTTCGCGCAACTGTTCGCCGTCAAAAACACGAGCGGGTTTAAGCAGATAAACGCTGACTGGCGCGGTGGATTGAGTTGCAACCGATGACGTGCCTGGAAAGCTGGCCAGCGCAATCAGAAAAACCGCAAACATCAGCAATCGAAGTCTCATCGTTATCCTTTGGGGGCAGTTAGTAACGCCACCGGTACACTGCAAACTTGATGATCTCGTTTTGAAAATCAATCAAGCCGTCCTCGTCCTGCCACCAGTTAGAGCTGTCGTAATAAAGCAGCGGAGTCGCCATCATTCGCAATTCAACGCCGGTTTCGTTCAGTTTGCGATTCAAAATCCAGCGGGCACGCCGCGTGTGAAAAATGTCAGTGACGATCAGCAACCGTTTCGCTTGGTGCTGGATTACCCAGTCGTTCAAGGCTTCTGCTTCTTCGAAGGTGCTGGTGACTTCCGGTTCAATCAGTGCAATGGCGCTTTCGGGAACGTTTTCAGCTTCTAGAATTTTGCGAGTGATGGTGCCGTAATCCATCACCAAACCGAGCTTGACGATGGTTGAACGCTCCGGCTGCATCAGCAAAATCTGTTTCGACCAGCCTGCGTGATAAAGCTGTGCTGCCGCGACCGGTCGCGTATTGATTCCGCCGCCTAAAATGACAATCGCGTCTGCCTGAACCGGTTCATCGGAAATGATCCACAACCTGGCTGCGCCTTGCAGTAAAGAAATGCGGAACAACCAGCCAAAACAAAGCAGCAGCAAAACTGCCACGGTGACGGTAATGGCTTTCGATCTGCGCGATGCAAATAGCTGCTTGAGCAATTGAGACCTTATTCCTTGGTGATCGTTTCATCCAGATTCAGCAGCACACGCGACACGACCGCCCATGCCGCCAGTTCGTCCATTGTCGAGCCTTTGGGCAGCAGAAAAGGTTTGTCCGGATCGTTCGTCGCCAGATTCCAGGGATTCAATTCTCCGCTGACAAAGCGTTGTTGCTGGCGCGCTTTCAGTGCCAGCAATTCGCTCAATTCAGAAGCCGTCGGCTTACGCGACAGCACTCTGCGAAACGCATAGGTCAGCCGCTGTTCGTCTGTTGCACCGCCTTCTTTCAAGGTTTTTGCGGCCAGCCCGCGCGCCGCTTCCAGAAACAAGGTTTCGTTCAATGTTGTCAGTGCTTGCAGCGGCGTGTTCGATCTGGCGCGGCGAACGCAGGAAATATCAGCGTTCGGCGTGTCGAAAGTTTGCAGCACCGGAAAGGGAACCGAGCGATAACGAAATGTGTAAACGGCACGGCGATAACGATTCTCGGCTTTTTCCTCAAACCACGGTTTCGGGCCGTAACTGGCCGGAGGCAAATACAGGAAATCCGGTGACGGCGGATAAACTCCGGGGCCGCCCATTTTGGGATTCAACAAGCCGCTGGCAGCCAATGCAATGTCACGAACGATCTCACCTTCCACGCGCAGCCGCGCGCCGCGCGCCAGCAAACGATTGTACGAATCGCGTTGCAGCAATTCCGGCGTGACTTTTGACGACTGGCGATACGTTGCTGATGTCGCGATCAAGCGATGAATGTGTTTCAAGCTCCACGGAGCAGATTGCGGGTTGCGGATTGCGGATTGCGGATTCGCTTTAGCCAATGTTCCTTTTCCCTCAATCTCTTCATCCCTCCGTCTCTCCTTCCCCCCATCCATCAGTTCAACTGCCAACCAGTCCAGCAACTCTGGATGCGACGGCGTGTCAGCTTGTTTGCCGAAATCTTCCGATGTCGCCAGCAATCCAGTGCCGAAGTATGTTTGCCAGATGCGATTGACCGCTGTGCGCGCTGTCGTGGGCGATTGGCGATCTGCCAGCCATTTTGCAAACGTCAGGCGGTTCGCCGGTGCATTCGCTGGCAGTTGATGCAGGAAGGCCGGGACGCCGGGTTGAATCTCTTTGTCCGGCTTCAGAAAGTCGCCGCGTTTGAGCGTAAATGTCGGGCGCATTTCGCCGCGCTCGTTGTAAATCAACTGTGACGAACCTTCGGGATGTTGTTTCCAAAGTTCAACAATGCGGTCATTTTCCGTTTTCCATTCCGGCACAGTCGCGCGGAAATAGCCGAAGACAGTTTGTGCTTGCGCTTCACTGCGCTGGTTGCTGGGAATTGAAAGCAGTTCGCGCACGCTTGCAGGCAATGGGTCCGCAACAACATCTTTGGCTGCCGTCACTGCTAACCGCACTCTTCCCAGATTGTTGTTTTGGTTGTCGTCAGAGTTCCAGCCGCCGTGATTCTGCTTCAAGTAAAACGTCAAAATGATTGGGCCTTCGATGTTGATCGGCTGATCGGCGACGAACACTGCTTTGCGGGGAACGTTTCGCTGGCCTGGCCCAGCGTCAATGCCCCAGGCGGTTTCGTCTTTGCCGTCAATGGCGAATTCAATCGGGCCGGTAATGCGCTTGCGATTGGTTTTGTCGTAAAAGATCGGTTCCAGGTCGCGTTCGGGCTGGTTGAAATCAGCCGTGGCTTTGACCAATTTGATTTTGGTGATTTTCGTTGGTTCGTTTGCCGAAGCAGCTTCAACTTCAAATTCTGTCAGCGCGCCCAAGCCTTTCGTTGAACGTCCGGGGCCGCCGAGCGGCAGGTTCGGGTCGTTCAGCAATTCCAGCCGGAAAGCCGCGATGTTCTTTACATCGGTTTTCCAAATCATCTTCACGCGATGTTTGGTCGGCGCGTAGCCTTGCGCCACAAACGAACCATCTTTCATCGGCAGATATTTTTGGCCGCCGTTTGAAATGTCGTCCACTTCGGGTCGAACGGTGATCCATTCAGGTTGCCACTGTTGATTGCTTTTGGCCTTTTCTTCCCAGGTAGCCATTCGCTGCTGCCAGTCAGGAGTTTTGTGTTGCAGCTCGGCTTCGATTTCGCGCGTGCGGCGAAAGATTTCAGCGCGTTTGATTTGCTCTTCCGGCGTGTAAACGGCGATGTTCGCTTCGTTGGAATTGTTCAGGAAGGCGAATAACCGGTAATACTCTTCCTGTTTCAGCGGATCGAATTTGTGGTTGTGGCACTGCGCGCATTGAATCGTCAGACCGAGCACGCTTTTGCCGATTGCATCCATGCGATCGAACATCGCTTCCATACGGAACTGTTCTGGTTCGATGCCGCCTTCTTCATTGAT
>CAYLJQ010000222.1:0-9672 GCA_964383955.1 uncultured Heliomicrobium sp.
CCCTTGATTTCATTCGAAGATGCGACCCAATTGCACCGCATCCATTTGCCTTTCGACGTTACCCAATTGGGCAATCGCTTTGCCAAAGCGCCGGAAAATTCGGCACTTCTAGCAAGTCAATGAATGGAAAGAAGTTAGGCTGGCGAAATGCGCTGGCGAGGAAAGCTGCGCCGATGAGTGCCGAAGACTTTGCCGCCGAAATGTCGGCAGTTACCGAAATATCGGCACGAAATGTTTTCGGTCGCTGTCGAATTTGGCGAGTGCCGTTCGATTCACCTGTGAAGATAAACAGCTTGACGTTGGTATGTCGTTTGTAGAAAAGGAGGATTATGTTTCAAGACAAAGCGATCCAAGTTGCATACTTCTTGCTCCGCGTCGTGGCGGGCTTTTTATTCATTCAATCCGGTGGCCTGATTCTCTTTGGCTGGCTCGGCGGAATGCCGGGCCAGTCCAGTCCACCACCGTTGCTTTCACAAACCGGTATCGGCGGGATTCTGGAATTTTTCGGCGGCATCGCGATTTTGCTTGGGTTGTTGACGCGTCCCGTCGCGTTTTTGCTCTCCGGCATGATGGCAGTTGCATATTGGCAGTTCCATGCGCCCGCGGGTGGATGGCCACTTCAGAACCAAGGATTGCCGGCGGTCCTGTTTTGTTTCATCTTCCTTTATATAGCCGCGCGTGGCGGTGGCGACTGGAGCCTTGACGCTGTAATTGGACGCAAAAGGGCCGTTGTCTGAGGCAATCGAGACTTCGTAAGCAGGAGGCTTGATGGTTATGTTTGAAGAGTTACGCCCGATTCTGGCGCTCTTGTCTTCTTTGGGATGCGGGCTGATGGCAGGAGTCTTTTTCGCGTTTTCCGCCTTTGTGATGAAGGCTTTCGGCCGTCTGCGTCCCGCCGAAGGAATGGCCGCCATGCAATCGGTCAATCGAGCCGTCATCAATCCAATATTCCTTGGGGTATTTCTGGGAACGGCTGTGGCTTGCTTGCTGGGGCTGGCAGACTCGTTTATGCAATGGCGCGCTCCGGGTGCGATCTATGTGCTGATTGGCTGTTTGTTCTACCTGATCGGAACGCTTGGGATGACGATGTTTTTTAACGTGCCGTTGAACAACACTCTTGCTGCGGTCGAACCGACAGCCGACGATAGCGGAAAACTCTGGGCCGATTACCAGACAAGGTGGACGGCTTGGAACCATGTGCGGACTGTGGCGTCGCTCATAGCATCTGGCTTATTCGCCTTCGCGCTTCATTCCTGAGAAGAGAGAACCTGATGGCGCGGCTTCAGCGGCGCGTAATGCCGAGTTTTTGCATGCGCGCTTGCAGGGTCGTTCGCTTGATGCCGAGCCGGGTTGCAGCGCCGTTCGGCCCGCTGATCACCCAACTGGTTTCTTTCAGCACGCGCAGAATGTGTTCGCGTTCATTGTCGGCAAGCGTCTGGCTGGACGAAGGCGCGTTTTTGTCCGTTGCCTTGTCGCCTCGCTTCATTTCATGGAGCGGAATTTCAAGCACCGGGCCGCGCGAAAGAATGACAGCGCGTTCGATGACGTTTTCAAGCTCACGAATATTGCCGGGCCAGTGATAGTTAGTTAACGCCGCCATGGCTTCGGCGGGAATCGTGTCGAGTTGTTTGTGCATGCGCTGCGCGAACTTCTGCGCAAAAAAGCGCGCCAGCAAGGGGATGTCTTCGCGCCGTTCGCGCAGCGGCGGCAGCATGATGGGAAAGACGTTGAGCCTGTAAAACAGGTCGCCGCGAAATTGTTTATCGGCAACCATCTGCTGCAAGTCGCAATTGGTCGCCGCTACCAGACGCACATCCACACGCTGCGTGCGCGTGCTGCCCAGGCGTTCGAATTCCTGTTCCTGCAAAACACGCAACAGTTTGGGCTGCAATTCCAGCGGAATATCGCCGACTTCATCCAGAAAAAGCGTGCCTTTATTGGCCAGTTCGAAACGCCCTATGCGCTGCGAAATTGCGCCGGTAAATGCGCCTTTTTCGTGGCCGAACAATTCGCTTTCCAGCAATCCCATCGGAATCGCCGCGCAGTTCAGCTTGACCATCGAACGTTCACTGCGGCCGCTCAACTTGTGAATGGCGCGGGCGATCAACTCTTTACCCGTGCCGGTTTCGCCGCGAACCAGGATTGTGGAATCGGTTGGCGCAACAGTTTCGACTTGTTTCAAAATGCGTTGCAGCACGCCGCTTGCGCCAATGATCTGTTCGAAACTCAAGGCGGTTTGAATCTCTTCTTCCAAATAGAGTTTTTCCTGGCTGAGCTTGTTTTTAAGTGTTTCGATTTCGCGATACGCCAGCGAGTTTTCGACAGCAATCGCGATCTGCTGCGCGATCTGTGTCAGCAATTCCGCATCTTCTTCCGTGAAAGCATTCGGGCGAAAACTCAACACATCCAGCGTTCCCAAGACCTTGTCACGCGCAATCAGCGGCACGTGACAACTGGATTTGAACCCCGCCGCCGTCATCAATCGCACCATTTCTATAGGTGATTCCGTTGGCTGAAAATGAGGAATCAACAAAGCCTTCCGCGAAGTGAACGCCTTTCCTGGCCCTGTGCCTTTTAAGGGAATCAAGTCCGTTGTTCCAAACAGTTCCAGGTATCGTTCGTAGTCCAGTGCCTGAACCCGCAATTGGCCCACTTCCGCATCGTAAAGCGCCATCCCTGCGAAATCGTGCGGCAACACGCGGCGAAGTCCTGCAGAAAGGGCTGAGAGCAATTCCGGCAAATTCAGGTTGGAAACAACGGCGTTGTTGATGTCCAACAAAAGTTGCAGCCGTTCGGATTGAAGTTGAGCTTTTCCTTCTGCCGCGCACGCACGCTCGAAGTTCATCGCATTATCCGCCGCGACGGCAATCTGACCGGCAATTTGCGTGAAGATGTCGGCGTCTTCTTGCGTGAAAGCGTTGGGGCGCTGGCTGACCATGGCAATTGTTCCAAGCGCGTGGCCCTGCGAAACCAGCGGCGCAATGCAGCCGGATTGCACGCCCTGCGCGGCGATGCTCCGCGCGATTGGCGAAGACGAATTTTCCATCATGGCCTTTGTGACCAGAACGGTTTGCAGCGATTTCATCACCCATTCGGAAGGGCTGCCGGCCATGGGAAGCACCTGCCCTTCAACAGCCACAGCTTTCTTTTGCAACTTCGGATCCAGCGCATACACGCGCAAATGGCCAGGAGTCGAATCCAGCAGCGCCATCCAGACGCCATCGCAGTTGATCACCTGCTGCAAGTAATCAGACACGACGCCGATCAGGTCGCGCAGATTGCGATGCGAAACAATGCTTTTGCCAACATCCAACAGCAATCCCAATCGTCGTAGCTTGTCGTCCGGCTGCGGCGGCTGTAACTCAGCATCCATTATTTTTTCCTCCGGTAGGAGCGCGGTTTCAGCGCAAACCATCAAATAATAAATGACAGAACCCTCAATCTACCGTCGCCTGACGCGCGCATCAAGGTCTTGCGAACTTGATGCGCACTGAATGTGCCTACAATTCGGCACTCGCCAATATTTGGGCACACGATTCTTCGGCACTAGTCGCCAGCGCCATCTTCTCACCAAACCTAACTTGTTTCTCTTCACAGACTTGATTGATGTGCCGAAGTGTTCGGCTTTTTGGCCTTGCGATTGCCATTCTGACAACCGTCGCAAGACAAAACGCGGCTTTGAGGCAAAGCGTTTCGAAACGATTGCGATGCGATTGCAGCGCGTTCTGCAAACAATCTTGAAAGCCGTTTGGCTTAAAGAAAAGGAGAAGAAGGACCAACGATGGAACTCATTTTATTGCTCACCATGATGGGATTCAGCAGCGCTTGCTTGCTGATTTTATTGGCGGCTGTTTTCAGCCTGTATCGCAAAAGAAGCGATGAAGGGCAGGAGCAAGAGCGCCAACCGGACGCACAGTAGAAGCTTGGATAGCAACATCCAATTCGTTCAAAACCAACATCAACAACAGGAGAAAAGGGATATGACAATCAAACATCAATTCAACGGTAAAACCATTCAGAAGTTATCAAGCATCGTTGCAAGCCTGTGCTTGCTGATGATCTTTGCTGGCAGCGCGCTGGCCCAACAGGTGCGCGTGGATTTCGACAAGACCGCAGACTTTTCGAAATATAAAACCTTCGCCTGGATCAAAGGCACGCCCGCGCAAAACCCATTGGTTCATCAACGAATCGTGGCGGACATCGAAGCCCAGCTTGCGTTACATGGCTTGCGAAAAGCAGAAAGCAATCCGGACATCGTTATCGCCTACCACGCTGCCACCGACACGCAGGTTTCGATCAACACCATGGGCGGAGGTCCGCTGGGCGGCTGGCGCTTCGGAGCCGGCACCGCAACCGTGGACAAAATTCCAGTCGGACAATTGTTGGTGGACATCGGCGATCCCAGCGCGAAGAAGTTCGTCTGGCGCGGCACCGCCAACGGAACCATCAGCAGCAAACCGGAAAAGAATGAAAAGGCGCTCCACGAAGCGCTGACAAAGCTGTTCCAGAACTTCCCGCTGCCTCCGGGAAAGAAATAAAGCCACCCTTTCCTCTCTTCGCCGCGTTAGTGGCGGTTGAATTTAGCCGTGGGTGTTCGCCCCACGGAAGCTGAGACATTGACGGGCACGTCGCGTCAGCGACGCTTGAATACAAGTGTCACTGACGCCAGGCGAAATCTTGCCCGCTACGACACGGCGTTAAAAACGCTGAGCGAAAGCAGCCGCCGCTCTGCGGCGAAGATGAAATTGAGAAGTTACGCCACAAAGACATCTGTGCTTTGAAGAAGAAGACATCTGTCTGCTCAAAGCAATCTACAAGAAGGAAGGAGAATTTCGAATGAATACAAACAACGATCAAACAAACGTCAGAGTTGGGATTCTGTCAATCATTGCGCTGATACTGTTTAGCGCCTTCACGGTCAAAGCCCAGGACACCGCGCAACTGAAAGGAATGTTTGCTCGCGCGCAGCAACAGAACGCGCAGGAGCTGAGGCAATACACCTGGAAATCGCGGAACGAAGTCAGAAAAAACACCGAAAGCAAAAGCACAGAAGTGTTCCAGATGCGTTACGACGCGTTCGGCAATCTTCAGAAAAGCCAGGTTGGCGGGACTGCGCCGCCGTCTATGCCGAAAGGACCGATCTTTGGCCACATCACGCAAAAGAAGAAAGCAGACTTCATGGCGTTGATGAGCGATCTGCGCGATCACGTGCAGGCGTACAGCCAGCTTTCGCCCGCAAAGATGCAATCCTTTTTGGCCAGCGCAACGATTTTGGCCAAGCTGGATCAAGGCTTCATTCAGATTCAGGGCGCAAACGTGTTACAGGCCGGAGATTCCATGACCATCTGGCTGGATGCTAAAACCCGCAAACAACGCCGCGTTGAGATTCACACGTTCCTGGAAAGAAATCCGGTGAAAGCTGTGATCGAGTTTGCCGACCTGTCTGCTGGCCCGACCTATATGGCGCGAACGGTTGTGGATTACCACAAAGACGGGCTGCAACTGATCACCGAAAACTTCGATTACGAACGCATACAATAAATCCAGCGGCTTGGAGCAACACAACAACGGCGGCTGGCAATCGGTGAACTGGCCAACAGAACTTCAAAATATCCAAAACCAACACGGCGCACGCGCCACCGGACAACAACGCTGGGAAAACTTCCGCGCAGCGGGAGGCCCAGAATCAAATACCGGCGTCGTTGGCCCAAGGTTTGGTTCAGGAAATGGCGGCCCGCGCTTTGGCTCTGGCGGCTCAATTGGCGGAGGCCGCATCCGCCGATAACCTGACGAGATTTTTCAGCAATCAGGGCGCGGTATCTATGGCGACACGCTGCCTACACAATCAACAGCCGCAAGGCAACATCCCTGGAGAAGAAGGAGAAAGAAGATGAAAACAGGAATTTGTATGTTCGCAACCACCGTCAGCCTGACGCTGGCGCTTTCGTTGGCCGCCATTGCGCAAACGCAAAGCACAACGGCAAACGGCGGAACAGTCACAACCAGCGCAAGAGGTGGCAAGGTTTATCAAAGCCCGAATGGCGGCGTAGTCGCCAAAGGCTCACGGGGCCGCGTAGTGACCAAAGATCGAAATGGAGCCGTTACTGCCAAAGGCCCGAATGGCGGCGCGGCAATTGATCCAAATGGCAACGCTGCCGCGTATGGCCCGAACCGCACAGCCGTTCGCAAGAACGGAACCACAACCGTTCGCCAACGCTAAGTGGCGGGGTTTGCCGGTTGGTGAGGTGAAGAACTGACCTGCAATCCGTACTCAATACTTTCAACCAGCGCTGCCCATGAAGCAGCGATAATATTGCCAGCGACGCCGACCGTGTTCCAGGACCGTTCGCCGTCGCTGGTTTCCACATGAACGCGTGTTTTTGCAGCCGTCGCATGTTCGCCATCCAGAATGCGAACTTTGAAATCAATCAGGTGAAAGTTGTCAATTTGCGGATAATGACCGCGCAAGGCTTTTCTCAAAGCCTGATCCAAAGCGTGAACCGGGCCGTCTCCCATGCTGGCGGTGTGCTCTTCTTCGCCGCCGACATTCAATCGAACAATCGCTTCAGGTTCGTTCGATGACCCAAGCCAGATGCGGTATTCAATCGTTTCAAAGAAATGCTTGCGGCGACCGAGCGCGCTCCAAGCCAGCAATTTGAAAGAAGCTTCGGCGTCTTCAAACGAATAACCTTCGTGTTCCAGTGTTTTCAGTTGCGCCAGCAAACGGCGGGCAGCTTCAGGGTTCTTGGTGAACTCTTCGCCGATGTCGTCGGATTTGAAGCGAATGTTGCTGACACCGGATTGGTCGCTGACCAGCACGCGTGTTTCGTTACCAACATCTTCCGGGTTGATGTGTTCGTAAGTTTCTTTGGCTTTGGTGATGGCCGATACGTGGATGCCGCCTTTGTGCGCAAATGCGCTACGACCCACATACGCCGCTCGTTCGTTGGGAACCAGATTGGCGACTTCGTTGATATACCGGCTGGTATGCGTCAACAACTTCAATTTGCCGTCCGGCAAACACTGGCGATTCATTTTCAGTTCCAGGTTCGGAATCACCGAACACAGATTGGCGTTGCCACAGCGTTCGCCGTACCCGTTCATCACGCCTTGAACGTGTGTGGCTCCTGCATCAACAGCAGCCAGCGAATTGGCGACGGCCAGTTCGCTGTCGTTGTGACAGTGAATGCCGATGCGAACGTTCGGGATTCGTTTGCGGACCAACGCGACGGCGTCGGCAATTTCTTCCGGCAAACGACCACCGTTCGTATCGCACAAAATGATGGTTTCGGCCCCTGCCTTCGCCGCAGCGGCAAGCGTGTCCAGCGCGTATTCGGCGTTCGCGCGAAAACCGTCAAAGAAATGCTCTGCGTCATAAAAAGCCCGGCGGCCACAAGCTTTCAAATGGCTGATGGTATCGGCAATCATGCGCAGGTTTTCTTCCAGCGTGGTTTTCAGCGCAACATCCACGTGGAAATCCCACGATTTGCCAAAGATCGTCACGACGGGCGTTTGCGCTGCCAACAGCCCTTGAACAACCGTGTCATCAGCGGCCATCCCATTCGCCCGGCGCGTACTGCCGAAAGCGGAAAACACGGAGTTCTTTAACTGCACCGACTTGGCGCGCTCGAAAAACTCCACGTCTTTCGGGTTCGCGCCCGGCCAGCCGCCTTCAATGTATGTCACGCCGATTTCGTCCAACGCACGCGCGATCTTGATCTTGTCTTCGACCGAATACGCCAAGCCTTCACCCTGTGCGCCGTCGCGCAACGTCGTGTCGTAAATTTCTACCCAATTGTCTTTCATTGCGAACTGCGGATTGCAGATTGCGGATTGCTGAACTCAAACAGGATTGCAGATCGTGGAATGGCTCCGTCCGTGCCAATCCACAATCCGCAATCCGCAATCCGCAATCGAGTTAGTTTTTCGCTTTATCCACGATCTTGTTGGACGCCAGCCACGGCATCAAACCACGGAGTTTCGATCCGACTTCTTCAATCTGGTGTTTCTTCTCGCTTTCCACCAAACGAGTGAAGTTCGGCTTGCCGGATTCGGCTTCAGCCATCCATTCGTCTGCGAATTGGCCGGACTGAATTTCGCCCAGAATTTCTTTCATGCGTTCTTTGACTTCCGGGCCGATGACGCGTTTGCCGCGCGTCAGATCGCCGTATTCCGCTGTATTCGAAATCGAATAACGCATGGTCGAAATGCCGCCTTCGTACATCAGGTCAACGATCAGCTTCATTTCGTGCAGGCATTCAAAGTAGGCCATTTCCGGGGCGTACCCGGCTTCGACCAGCGTTTCAAATCCGGCTTGAATCAATGCTGTAACACCACCGCAAAGCACAGATTGTTCGCCGAACAGATCGGTTTCGGTTTCTTCCTTGAAGGTGGTTTCGATGACGCCCGCGCGCGCGCCGCCAATCGCCGATGCATACGCTAGCGCGACTTGTTTGGAATCTCCGCTGGGATCTTGCGCGACCGCAATCAAACACGGGACGCCACCGCCTTTTTCATATTCACGGCGAACCAAGTGGCCAGGGCCTTTCGGCGCAACCATAAACACGTTGACGCCTGCGGGGGGAACAATCTTCTTGAAGTGAATCGAAAACCCATGCGCGACGGCCAGATATTTGCCTGGCTTCAAATGCGGTTCGATGTCGCGCTTGTAAATACCTGGCGTCAATTCGTCCGGCGTTAAAATCATGATGATGTCGGCGCGTTCGGCAGCGTCAGCAACCGGCAAGACTTCCAAGCCAGCGCTTTGGGCTTTGGCAACCGAAGGGCTGTCCGACCGCAAACCGACGATCACATCGGCTCCACTGTCTTTCAAATTATTCGAATGGCCAAAGCCTTGCGAGCCGTACCCGATAATGGCGATACGCTTGCCCGCCAGGTATTTCGGATCGGCGTCTTTGTCGTAATAAATGTTCATGTTGAAAAAATGCTCCTCTGGTTTTTGTTTTAGACTTTTTCGTTGAGCATATGGATCAGTACAGGAAGCGGTAGCGACCTGGTGATACGCAAGCCGCATCACACGAAGCTACCAGGTCGCTACCGCTCCCTGTACCGCATCGGCTCTAAACTTTTTCGTTGAGCGTCAGCTCAGAAAATTCTTCGTCATCGTCTTTCAGCTTTTGCGCTTTGACATGAGCGACGCGCGTCATCGCCACCGGGCCGGTGCGGACAATGTCCAGAATGCCAATCGGCTTCAGAAGTTCGATGAAGGCGTTGACCTTTTCGGCGTTGCCGGTCATTTCCAGGATGAAAGCGTCTGTGTTCACGTCCACGACTTTGGCGCGGAAGATTTCCACCAGGCTTAACACTTCCTGCCGCTGTTCGCCCTGATGCGCGTTGACGGTCAGCATGACCATTTCGCGTTCGACGTGTGGAACGACGGTCATGTCAACGACGTCAATGACTTTGATGATCTTGTGCGACTGATGAATGATTTGCTCAATGACGTGATCGTTGCCGTGCGTGGTCAGCGTCATGCGGGAAACGCCTTCTTCCAGCGTCGGCGCGACGTTCAGCGTATCTATTTGATAACCGCGCGCGCTGAACAATCCTGCCACGCGCGTCAGCATTCCGTATTCGTTTTCGACTAAAAGGGAAATTGTATGTCTCATGGTAATTGGTAGTTGATAATTGGCAATTGATAATTGTGAAAAC
>CAYLJQ010000223.1:0-9647 GCA_964383955.1 uncultured Heliomicrobium sp.
CGGTGATGGTCGTCGCGTTGGCCGGAATGGTCAGGCCTTCGCAAGTGCCGCGCGCCGGTTGCGTGTGCGGATTGTTGGCGGCAATCGGCGCGTTCGGCTGATTGCAGGCGTTGGGGCTTGCTCCGGGCCGCGTGTCCAGCAAGCGGACAGGCCTTGCCAGCGGGTAGTACATCAAACCCGAACTGCCGATGTTCAAGGTGTAAACGCGTTCGCCGAAACAGCCGTTGTCGTCGGTGGCGCGAATGGTGAAGGTCGAGGCTTGCGCCGTGGTCGGCGTGCCAGTGATGACGTTGCCACTCAGGCTCAGGCCTGCGGGCAGCGTCCCCGATTGCAGCGAGAAGGCATACGAACCGCTGCCGCCGGTCGCCGTCAGCGGTTGCGAGTAATTGACGAAGGTCAATCCGTTGACCAGCGTCGGCGGGGTGATGGCGATGCTGCCGCAGCCTACGTTGAGCGTGAAGCTGGCATCGGTCGTCGTGCCGCAGTTGTCCGTCGCGCGAACGACGATCGTGTGGCTGCCGAACGCGCCGGCGTTTGTGATGGAAACCACGCCCGACGTATTCACTGTCGGAGCCACGGTCATCGGCGGCGTAACGCTGAAGATGCTGTAGCTGTTGATTGAACCGTTGTCGGTCGCCGTCGTCGGATTCACGTTTGTCGCTCCGCCAAGCGCGATGCTGGAAGCAGGATAAACCAGCGTGGGCGCGACGTTGGCGATGACGTTGACCGTCAGATTGGCTGTCGCGGTGCCTCCGTTAGCGTCCGTGACCGTCAACACGACCACGCTGTTCCCGAGCGGAGCCGTGCAGTCCGCCGCGACATTGGCGGAAACGGTTCCGTTGGCATTCGTGATTGCGGTGACGGAAATGCCTGTCGGAATGGTCGTCGCCGTGACGACCAGACTGCCCGCCGGAGTTTCCGAATCACCGACCGTCGCGATGGTGGCGACGATGCCGTTGCTGCCTTGCTGGCGAATCAGCGTGGATGCCGGAGTGATGGTCGGCAAATTGTTAATCACAGTGAACACGTAGGCTGCGCCGGAGTCAGCGGCGCTGTTGTCGGACTGACCTCCATTGATCCCGGTGGCATTGCTGTCTTCCAAGTAAGCCCCGATGACCACCGTGTCCCCAGACACCGCCACCGAAAGGCCAAAATAGTCATTCGCGTCGGTGTTGCTGGCTTTCAGATACGCCTGCTGCGCCCAGACGCCTGCGCTACGCGTGAACACGTAGGCCGCGCCGGAAACAGGGGCGCTGTTATCCGACTGGTTTCCATTGATCCCGGTGGCATTGCTATCTTCCGCCTCAGCCCCAACCACCACCGTGTCTCCCGACACAGCCACCGAATGGCCGAACTGGTCATTTGCCTCGGTGTTGCTGGCTTTCAGATACGCCTGCTGCGTCCAGACGCCCGCGCTGCGCGTGAATACATAGGCCGCTCCGGAACCAGAGGCGAGATTGTTTCCCTGGTCTCCATTGATTCCGGTGGCATTGCTGTCTTCCCCGACAGCCCCGACGACCACTGTGTCTCCCGACACTGCCACCGAGACGCCAAACAGGTCTTGCAACCCGGTGTTGCTGGCTTTGAGGTAAGCCTGCTGCGTCCAGACGCCAGCGCTGCGCGTGAACACGTAAACCGCCCCGGAATTAATGCCGCTGTTGTTCGTCTGGTCTCCATTGATCCCGGTGGCGTTGCTGTCTTCAAAATCCGCTCCAACGATTACCGTGTCTCCCGACACCGCCACCGACTCGCCGAAATCATCATTCGCCGCGGTGTTGCTGGCTTTCAGGTACGCCTGCTGTGTCCAGGTCACGCCGCTGCGCGTGAACACATACGCCGCACCGGCAGAACTGGCGCTATTGTCCGTCTGATCCCCATTAATCCCTGTGGCATTGCTGTCCTCCAGGTAAGTTGCGATGACTACTGTGTCCCCCGACACAGCCACTTCGCGTCCAAAGTTGTCATCTACTCCAGTATTGCTGGCTTTTAGGTACGCTTGCTGCGTCCAGGTCACACCACTGCGCGTGAACACGTAGGCCGCCCCGGAACCAGAGGCGTTGTTATCGGTCTGGTTCCCATTGATCCCGGTCGCATTGCTGTCCTCCAAGATAGCCCCAACAACCACCGTGTCCCCCGACACACCCACCGACCAGCCAAAGAAGTCACCCGCTTCAGTGTTGCTGGCTTTCAGGTACGCCTGTTGCGCCCAGACGCCCGCGCTGCGCGTGAACACGTAGGCCGCGCCGGAAACAGGGGCGCTGTTGTCCGCTTGGTTCCCGTTGACCCCGGTAGCGTTGCTGGCATCCCCGTACGCTCCGACCACCACTGTGTCGCCCGATACCGCCACCGAGCAGCCAAAGGCGTCATTTGCTTCGGTGTTGCTGGCTTTCAAGTAAGCCTGCTGACTGATCGTCGGATCAATCGTCACCGGCCAGACCGCGCCTGCATCTTCCACTTCCAGGCGCAATTCGCTCTGCTTGAGACTCATCCGCGCGGGCAAGGTTTTTCCCTGCGCGTCGCGCACCGCCAAATGGTCGTAGCGCACCATGCCGCCGCCCGACGCTTCACTGAACTCCACCGCCTGCCCATCCGCGCTGAGCTTCGCCCGCCATTCGCCGGACAATTCCAGCGTCAGCCGCAACCGTTCGCCATCGCGTTTTTCAGTCGGCGGCTCGGCAATTGTGAAGCCTTGCTCCAAACCGGTCGGACGATTGATGTACCACTCGGTGATTGCGGATTGCGGCCCCGGCTGAATGCCGATTGCGGATTCGCTGTTGATGCTGCGCTGGATTTCGATGCGTTGATCTTGCGCGGTGACCGTGCCGGGGCTGACCGGCAATTGCCGCTCGCCGTAGCCGATGCCGCGCAAGGTCATCGCCAGTTTGGGCGTCTGATCATCGCTGCGGCGGCGCACCTCGATGCCCTGCGGCGTGAAGCGCGAATGAAGCTCCTGCGCCGGATTGAGCGCCGCGAATTCGCCCGCTCGCTGGGGTTCAGCGTTCGCGCGATACCGCGCCGTTTCCATCGCTTGCTGCAACGAAGCGTATTCGCCGCGATCTTTCAGCAGCTTGAGCGCCGCTTCGCCCTGCGCCGTCTCAGTGGATTTTGAAGCAAAAGCCTGCGGCGCGATCTTGCCGATCAGTTTGCCAACGCGGCTTTGTTCGCGGATGCCGAATTTGCCAAGCGTCTCGGCGCTCACGCCGCGCAAGGCCATCACCGACGCGCCCGCCGTCAGCAAAAGCGCGCAAACAATCAACAACAAACGAGTGTGAGGTTTTCTTCTTAGGTGCGACATGGTTTTTATTCCTTCTTAAATCAGCATTCAGCGCTGAATAAAGACAACACTTATCCTGCGCTGGCAGGGTTTACTCTCTGCCAGCTACTTATTGCTTGATGTCTTAGAATGGCGATTGCCTAGCCCAGGCGCTCCATCAAAATGCCGGCAACTGCAATGTAAATGCTGCTATTGATAAATCCCTCTTACTTGATGCCGAGACTCACGGTGTTTGCGGTAATGCCATCCACGCTCAGCAACAAATCAATGGCGTTTCGGCCCGCCAAACTGCGCGGGATGCGTATGTTCACCTGATCCACACCGACCAGATCGCCTTGCGCCCCAGCGAACAACACTTCAGCATTTGTGCCACCAAGATTGGCGATAACCGCTGACAGCGCGCTGCGTTGGCGAAAGCCGGTTCCAAACACCACCAGAAAAACCTGATCGGTTTCCGGCCCCAGATCAATCGGCAACAGTTCGAAACGCGACGTAGTAGGATTGAATTGCGCGATGGGTTCGTAACTTTGCGAACCGTCGGCTTTCACGCGCAAAGCTGTCGCTACAGCGATGCCGCGACTGCTGGCATCTGCGGTAAACAACCCCGGCGCAACTGGCGCAATTTGCAGCTTTCCGGCGGCGACAACGGTTTCGCCCTGTTTAATGGCAACGGAAGCTTCGCCAATGGATGCGCCGACGGGCACTTGATAGTTGATTTGCGTCGGTGAAACGAAAAACAGCGGCGCTGGCCGCTCAACGCCCGCAGCGTCCCGAACCAACACGGAAACTCCGCCCAGCGTCAGCGGCAACGGAATGCTGTCCGCTACGGCGATTGTGTTCGCAAGATTCGGCCCGAATCCTGCAATGATGGATTCCGCCGCGACCGTTCCCATTGCAAAGCTGGCGGCGGAAACACTGGTGAACGCTGGCGCAGTAATCGGAGGCGTTCCGAAAATTGTGAACTTGAAAGCAGGCGTGACAGCGATGCCGCCCGGCGCAGCCGGATCGGCGACATACCAGCGGCCAAACAAAGTTGCGCCAAACAATGCGGCATCATTCGGAATCGCCAGCGTAGCCGATGCGTGCCCGTTGCCCGCGCCTGTGCCAGTCAGCGCCACGGTGACACGAGCCAATGACCCCGAAGCAGGAATCGCGCTTGTGCCCGGCTCATTTTTATCAATCACCAGCGTCGTTTGTGCGCCACCTAGCCCGCCGTACACGCCAACCGTGAAGCGCGGATTTCCCAGCAGCGGAGGCTCGATGGCGATGACTTGCGGAATGTGTCCGCCGCTGCCGGCGATGCCTGTCCCGATAATTTGCGGAACGCGCATGGATTCGGCGTACAGCATCGGGCGATCAAACGGGCCGGTTTCCGCCGCCACGCGTGGATCGGTCAGCGGGCGTTTCATAAACGCCACCAGGTCGGCTTTTTGTTGCGGGGTCAGGCGTAATACGCGCAGGCGTGTGCGGCTGATGCCGGGGAAATCGCCGCCGCGATCATAAAATTCGACGACTTCTTCCAGCGTTTGAAAACGACCGTTGTGCATATACGGCGCGCGCAATTCGACATTGCGCAAGCTGGGCGAACGGAATCGTCCCAGATCGTCCGCCCGTTGCGTGATGGCAAATCGCCCAGTGTCTTCGGTGGCTGGCCGAACGCCGATGTTTTCAAATTCATTGTGCGAAAAGAAAGGCGTGGTGTGGCAATTATTGCAATCGGATTGGTTGAACACCTGCAAGCCGCGCGCTTCTGCCGCGGTCAAATCGCCTCGATCAAACGGTGCCTGGTCGGAATAAAGCGTCCGCTCATACGTGGCAATCGCCATCGCAATTCGCACGGGCGTGACTTCCGACGTGCCGAACGCTTCGGTGAAAAGCTCCGGATACGTGCGACCGCCGATCCAGGCCGTCAGCGCCGCCGGAATCGAAGGCGAAAGCGCCAGCGGTTTGGACGCCGCAACGCGCGCGGCGACATCGTTCCAGTTTCGTCCCATGTGCCCCATTTCAGCATCGCTGACGGGCGGCCCCAGCACCTGGCTTTCCAGCGCGCCGCCAGACGGAAGCACGACAGCATCGGTCAGCGGGTCTTTGAAAACCTGTGACGCGCGGCCATCCCAAAACAGCAACGTGAAATAGCCGGAATTCACCGCAGACATGCTTCTGCGCCCGGTCACCTGCTCTTTCAATCCGAAATTGGCCGACCATTTATAGCTGCCGTCGGCAAGCGCAAGCGGAACGCCAATGGAACCGCGAATGTCATCCACATTGCCGAATATGCCGTCCGGTCCCGGATGCGTTGAACGCGCGCTGAAACTGGCCGAACGCGGATCAGCGCCGCCATTGCTGGCAACGTGGCAGGTCCCGCAGGCAACAGTGCGCGTGGAAGAAAGCTGTTCATCCCAGAACAATGTTTTTCCCAGCGCAGCTTTGGTCGCGGTTACAGGATTTCCCGCAGGAAAGGGGGGCGGGTCTATTGCCGCAGCCGTGCCATTGCCGCGAAAGCCCGTATCTGCTGCGCTCAAGCTGCTGGCGGCGGTGGCGGTTTCTGATCGAACCCAGTAAACATAGCTTTGTCCGGCAACGGCGGTTTTATCAAAAAAAACAGCTTCGACCGTTGTCCCTAGACTCACGGCGGAAGCTGCGTCATTCGACGTGTTGCGAAACACCTGATACCGCGTCGCGTTGCGCATCGTGTCCCACGAAATGCCAATCTTGTTGTTATAGGAACCATCGGAAGCCGCGACGCCGGTTGGCGCAAGCAAACCGCCGCTTTGCCCGCTGACTACTGGCAAAGAAAGCGGACGGTAAACGCTGGCGAATGCCAACAAGGCAAAGGACACAAGGAGGAGGAGTTTGAATCGTCGCATTGCTGTTTCTCTATCGCACTGAAAGAACATGGTGAGCCGGTGACCATCAGGGGAAAATCAGACGGCCACCGGCTTTATGCCCAAGCTTCAAACCACGGACTATTGCCCCGGCTCAGCGTGAGGAAGCACACTCAAATACAGGTAAATGGCTTGCAGATCGCGGTCGGTCATTTTCGCGTAAACCGGCCACGGCATCACCTGCAACAGAGGGCTGATTGGTGTATGGAGCTTTTGGACGTCTTCGCCGGTGCGAATGACGTGAATAAACTGGTCCAGCGTCAAGCCGGCAGGCAGATTTTTCTTCGTTGGATCCGGCGTCAGATTCCGCGAAGTAAATGGCCCGAATTTGACGCCGCCCGCCAGAAAGTTCGCGGCATTGATTTTCTGCGGCTGTCCCAGAAAAGGGTCGCCACCCGTGACGTGGGCCGGGCTGGTGTGGCAATCATTACAACCGCCGACACCATTCACCAGATAGCTGCCCAGGCCAATTAACACGCGTGTTCTGCCGTATCCGGCATTGATCTGAACCGGTGAAATCACCAGGCCCTGTTGAGCGCGTTCCAGTTCCGCAGGGGAAAATTCCTGCGGGCCGGGGAATTGCGCAGCGGTCATTTCGCCTGGTTTCGGGTCGGCTTTCGATGCGCTGGTAATGCTGACCTTGCCAGCAAAAATGATTCCAACGAATGCGATGACAAGCATGAGGTTTCGCTTCATTTTGTTGTTCTCCTTAGGTTTGGTTGTTAGTTCGGGGTGGTTGTGCGTGGTACGTCGTGATTAAGTCGTTACGCTCATTAGAGTCCGCAATTCCAGCAGATTCTCTTTGGGCACATAACCGCAAGCGCCTGCCCGGCGGGCAGCTTCACGCAATTCCGGATCGTCGTAATTCGTGACAATCAGAATGCGTGCAGCAGGATTGGCAGCGAATAATTCCGCCGCCGCCGTCAGCCCATCTCTGTCCCCAATCTTCAAATCCATCAGCACCCAATCAGGGTTGTGCCGGTTGTAGGCAGCCGCCACATTTCCGTCGCTGCATTCATAACAGACCGCCATATCGCCAATCAGCGCCTGCAAGGTGCGGCGCATCTGGAAGTTGGCTTCGACGATCAATACAGTTTGCAGTTTCATTGGGCACTCTCTATGGAAATGTTTAGCAGTGCGCACTATGCCGTCGGGCGCGGCGAATCTGTATCCGTCAGAGGGAGTAAACTGGGTACTCCCAAGGGAGTATTTTCAGCCTACTCCCTTGGGAGTAGGCAAAGCCTGACAGGCAGCAAATGCGGAATGTGCTGTTTGAAGTTACAGTTCGGCTTGATGTTCCAGCGCGAATTTCATCAGGCTGTGGTTGCCTTGCAAGTCAAATTTCAAGCAGATGTTTTGGCGATGCGTTTTGACCGTTAGTGGACTGATGCCAAGCGTTTCGGCAATTTCCTTGCTGGTTTTGTATTCGGCGATGAGTTTAAGCACATGGCGTTCCGTGGGTGAAAGAGCCGCGACTCCCTGCATGGGCGGCGCTGCCGACTGACGGCGCTGCGAAACCAGAAACGAAGCGAGTGCCGGACTGATGTAATGCTGCCCGGCAGCCACTGCGCGGATGCCGCTGATGATGTCGCTGGTGACGCTGTCTTTGGTAACGTAGCCTTTGGCATCCAGTTCCAGCGCCCGGTTGAAGAACTCTTCTTCACGGTGAAGTGTCAGAAAGATGATCTCGATTGAAAGCTTCTGCTGGCGCACGTTACGCGCCACGGCAAATCCGTCCAGTTCCGGCATGTCAATGTCCAGAATTGCCACTTGCGGGCGCAGCCGTTGAATAAGTTCGAAAGCGGTTCGCCCGTCACCGGCTTCAGCCAGGACTTTCATGTCCGGCTCGTGCTCAATGGTCGTGCGCAGTCCCTGCCGAATGAATGGATGATCATCGGCCAGAATAATATTGATTTCATTGTTCATGGTGCTGTTCAAGGGGTTTCGAAAGCGAAACCTGCAAATGAGTCGTTGTGCCTTTGCCGGGCGCGGAGTTGATTGTCAGCGCCCCGCCCAAAATGCGCGCCCGTTCGGCCAACCCCAGTAATCCAAAGCCGCTGCCATTGGTGGATTCCTTTCTGACGCCTGGCGTAAAGCCTCGCCCATTGTCCTGAACTGTTAGCTCAATCATCCGCTCCCGGCGTTTGATTGCCACCCCAGCCACGCTGGCTTCAGAGTGTTTAAGAATGTTGTTCAAACACTCCTGGACAATGCGATAAAAATTGATTTCCTGCTCCGGCGCCAGCAGTCCATCAATTGAATCCAGTTCTGTGGTGAAGCGAAGCTTGTCATTGCCAGCACGTTTAATCATTGCGCCAAGCGCGGCGGTCAGTCCCAGCCGGTCAATGTGAAAGGGACGCAGGTTGTAGGCGATTTCGCGCGCTTCCAGAATCGCGTGCCCCGCGGCGTCGGCAATTTCTTCAATTTGTTCGATCGCGCGGTCGTGATCTTCCGGTTCGGTCAAACTGTGCAACGCGCGGTTTTTGATAATCACCAGACTCTGCCCCAACCCATCGTGCAGTTCCGCCGCGATGCGCTTGCGTTCGGATTCCTGCGATTCGATCAAGCGGCGCGAAAGTGTTTCTTGCGATTCCAGCAGTTGTTGCGAAAACGCTTCTTTGACGGCGTGCTCTTTTCGCAGTTGAGCAACTCGCAGTCGATAGATCAATGTGGCAAGTCCCGCCAGACTCAGTCCCATCAAGCCCAGAAACCACCAGGTGCGGTAAAAAGGCGGAACGATAACGACCCGTAAACTGGCTCCGGCTTCATTCCAAACGCCATCACTATTGGCGGCAATCACCTTGAACGTATATTTGCCCGGCGGCAAGTAGGAATAATTTGCTGTGCGGCGGGCTCCTGCTTCGATCCAATCCTGATCCTGCCCAATCAATTTGTATCGGAACCGCATCTGCTCCGGTTTAATAAAGCTCAGCCCGATATAGTCAATTTCCAAATTGGCCTGCCCCGGCAGCACTCGGATCTCGCTACGAATGTCCGTCTCGGCGTTATCAATTTTCACGGTTTCGATTTGCACCGGAGGCGGCAAGGGATTCAGCGGAACGGCTTCCGGGTTGACCACCGCAACACCGCCCAAAGTCGTGAATAACAATTTGCCGTCCGCTGTTTTTGCGCCTGAAGGCTGACGCCCGCCGTTGCAGTCGCGGCTGAGCAACCCATCCACTTTGCCGTAGGAGATAGAGGTAACAGTGCGGATTTTGCCCTCCGCCAGATCATTCAGTTGCTGCTTGCTGACGGAAAACGGCCCGCGGTACCCCGTAATCCAGAAATTGCCGCGCCCATCTTCCTGGGTTTGAAAGACGGAATTGCTGTACAGCCCTTGCTCCATCAGGAAATTGGTAAACTGCCCACCTTTGAAGCGGCTCAGACCTCCATCAAACGTACCCAACCAGAAGGTGCCTTCAGCATCTTCGTAAATGGACCAGACGCGATTGCTGGCCAACCCGTCCTTCGTGGTAAAAACGGTGAAC
>CAYLJQ010000224.1:0-9641 GCA_964383955.1 uncultured Heliomicrobium sp.
ATTGTTCCGGCAGCCTTAAGCTGGAAGAAACGAAAATGCTTCGCGATGCGGCAATGAGATTCACAGAGCTCATGCGCGGCGAGTCGGTTTTTGCCGCTATGGCATTCAACTATAAAGTCAAAGTTCTACAAGGATTCACAGAGGATCCTCGCAAACTGGAAAAGGCATTAGCCAAGGTTGATCATTTTGAAGGATCAACCAGATTGTATGATGCATTGGATCAGGCCATCACGCTGCTAAACAAGCAAGCCCCGCGATCCCGGAAGAACCGTCCTGTGAGAAGGGTGATTATTGTAATCAGTGATGGTTTTGATTCAGCAAGCATTATTGATCGTCAAGAGTTGATACGAAGAGCTGTTGCGGCAGGTGTGACCGTTTATTCCATCACATTGCCCTCTTATATACTTTCGCCAACTCAATCCAGCGAACGTGTCCTTACCCCGTTAGATGCCACACGTGTTGTGGCGGCAACAGGCGGACTTGATTTTGCCGCAGATGTAAAAGATTTTTCGCCAATTTTCAAAGCTTTAGCCGAAGAGATCAGAGCCAGTTATGCCTTGGCTTACTACCCGGAAAACAGTGATGGCAAGTTTCATAACTTGAGCGTAAAAATCACTCGATTAGGAATGCAATTGCGCATCAGTCGCACGGGTTATCTTGCGACTGAAAAAAATGTTCGAATAGAAGGCACGAAGCGTCAATAATCGTCGTCGTCATCAACGTCGTCTTCTTCCTCCTGAGTCGCCAGATCCAATTCAATTGGGTCAAGTCCGACAACTTCAAGTGTTGAATCACACTCTTCGCAGTGGATAAGTTCACCTTTATCCACGTCTTCGTCCACGTGAATTTCAGCTTCGCATTCAGGGCAAGCAGATAACGGCAAGGTCGTAATCCTCCATAGTGGAAATTTTGGGCAGAATCATATTCTGCGCATAGATGATTATTGCTTCTCAAGACTTGAGAAAATCTGATGCGTGACGATGGCAGCTAATGATGGCTAGATGCTCGCCACGAGCGCGAAGAATCTAAACTATGTCTGCGCAATTTGGCAATGCTCCAAATAAGCAAGTTGTTGCATCTTGCTCAATGTTTGTCAGGCGAGGCGGCTGGTAGATTCACTTTGCCCAGACTATTGGACAGCGAAAAGCCTGTATTTATAGGCCTGCAAAGCGATGATATTGGCGATTAGCCTGAAAAAACAGGGCTTTTATCCTGTTTGACGTTGATTTTGTCTTGCGCCGACATACCAGCTACGGTATACTTCCGCCCGTTTTGGCACAATATAATGTGATAACAATTTAGCCTCTATTATCTATTTTCTCAAAAGAAGAGTTCGCAATAAGCGCAGGGCTTGTGTGATTGCGATAAGCAATAAAACAAGCATTTGTCGGCTTGAATGATTTTTTGAGAAATGGGAGCAATCGAAGTCTGATATTTTGACTTCGGTGTGGATCAGAAAACGGCCGGTTTGCATTTCAAGGAAATCTTGAGTTTGATTGCAAGCAAGGCTTGAAAAACAAAACCATCTTAAAAGGAGAAAACTCAATGGCAGCAAAATTGATGACTAAGAGCCAGTTAGCGGCACACCTTGCGGAAAAATTCGGTATGTCGAAGAAAGGCGCAAACGAAGTTTTGGACGAAGTCGCAGCAGTGGCGGTTGCCCAGACCAAGAAGGCTGGCGCATTTACTCTTCCGGGTATTGGCAAGCTCGTTAAAGCTCACCGCAAAGCTCGTAAAGGCCGCAACCCAGCGACCGGCGCTGAGATCAAGATTCCGGCCAAGACCGTTGTCAAATTCCGCGTAGCGAAGGCCTGCAAGGATTCTATCGTTCCGCCCAAAAAGTAGTTTCGATCATCAATCGAAAACTAAAAAGAGCGCCGCTTAGGTTTTTAGCTTAAGCGGCGCTCTTTTACTTTTGATTTGTGATCTGCCAGAAACCTAAAACTTTTTCACAAGACAAATCACTAAAGCCAATATTGTTATCAGCAAACACCCGATTGCAACACTATCTCCATGAGTTGAATAAAACGTCTTACTTCGCCGCAATTGCGCGCGCCAGCGTTGTGTTCCTGCTTGAAAGGATGGCAAGGGGTCAACCACTCGTCCGCTCGCTGTGATTAAGGTGCTGATACCTGAATTGGTGACACGAATCAGATCGCGATCATTTTCAATTGCGCGCATTCGCGCATGAGTCAGATGTTGTCGCGCACCAGCGGTAGAACCAAACCAGGCGTCGTTGGAAACGTTAACCAGCAACGTTGCTCCGTTCTTTACGAAACCTCGCACCAGATTCGGATAGGCGGCTTCGTAGCAAATGAACGTTCCGACACGCGCAAAGTTTGTTGTGCGTTCAATGGCTCCTACCGCTGAAGAATCGCGATCGGCAATTATCCCTTCACGTTCTGTCGTCAGGCGTAATGTATTGACGACCGGTTCAGTCCCGGGAGTGAACCCGCCAACACCGGATGTCGCAAAAGCCTCAACAGCTTTGCCAAGGATAGATTTGAACGGCACATATTCGCCAAAAGGAACGAGACGGATTTTGTCGTATCGCTTCATGGGATTTGTCACAGACAGATTCGGTTTATCAACAGGCGCTTTATCAGGCTTCAAAATATGAACGCTGTTGTGATAGCGCCAATCATCGCGTGTGACTGTATTGAGAATGAAAAAACTGCCGGTTTCGACGGCCAAGGCATCAAGCCGTTCACGCAGAGCAGAATCGTTTTCGTAAAACAGAGCCAATGGAGATTCGGCCCAAACAACGATGTCGGCATATTTATCCGGAGTGCGCGCAATGGCTTCTTTGGTTAAGGTAATGTTGTTTTGCAGATCGCGCTCAAAAATTTCAGGCGTTTGGTCCGAATCAGGCGGCAGATTGGGCTGAACACCAATGACTGTGACAGACGCGAAATTCTGAGCTTCAGGTTGCTGGCTCATCATCGGCATAAGCAAGGCAATTACTGCCAGCACAGTTAGCGATGCTGCCGCGCGAGCCACGCCGCGCTCCTTAAATCGAAGCAGTAAAACCAGCAACGCGCTGAGAGCAACCACTTCGGCGCTGAGCAAATAAACTCCGCCGTAACGCGCCAGGCGAGCAATGAAAAAATGATTGATCTGGGAAATGCCCAATGCGTTCCAGGTTACACCTGTTACCATTGGCCGCAACCATTCAGTTGCCACCCAAACGAAGGGAGCTAACGCCACACTGGCCCAGCCAAATTTGCCAAAACGCTTGATCAGCAGCGACATCGCCAAGGCGAAAGCCGCCGGAAATAATGCCAGCACAGATGCGAAAACAAATGCCACCGCGTAAGCGATGGCCGCAGCCATTCCGCCGAAATAAACCATTGAATGCGCGATCCAGTTTTCGGCAAAGAAGGTAAAAATCACTCCAGCCAGCCAACCCAGCCAAGCGGCGCGTCGCCACGAGACGCCCTGGGCCAACACTGAAAGCAGCGGAGCCAGCGCCACCCAAGCCAGGTAATCCAAATCAAAATTCGGGAAAGAAAGAATCAATAAAATAGCTGTCAGTACAGCCATCGCCGAATGCCGCAGCAAGCTGTTCGGCGCAAAAGAGGGCTTCTTCATCGTCGGTCATTTTCCTTTGCCAGCGGGTTGGCTGGATTTCGCGGGAAGTTGAGTAGGGTTGCAGTCGGCAATTCCTGGAGCGCAATTTTGAACAATTTTGACGACGCTGTAACCTGACTTGAGCAGTTCTTCCCGCAAGTAATCTGCACCTTCCAGTTTGGTCAATGGACCGATTTTGACCAGATAGCCGGAACTGGTTGAGTCGGAGCTAATATCCGCAAATAAATTGTGCTGGGTCTTTAATTCCGAAACCAGCCGTTCGGCGGACGGAATGCTCTGAAAGCCAGGTACTTGCACTGTGAAACCAGTGCCGTCTTTGGACATTTCCAACTGTGCGGCGGACGAAGAAATGTAAGTTACAAGAATCCCGGAAGCGAAATAGAGAGAACATAAAAGCGCCAACGAGAAAAAGGCTATAAGCGCCAATTTGTCTCTTGAATTGAGATGACGTAAAGCTTTGAACATAGCTGATTGTGATTTGCTTTGAAGTTGCGTTTGTTTTTGAGCGCGCGTGAATTGTAGCAGATTCGCAAATTATTACGCCAAAGCCTGTGCTTGCGTAATCCATCAGGCGCGAACAAAATGCCTGCGCTTCATAAAAACACATTTCACCACAATTGAAAGGATGAATTATGCGAAAAGGCTTTTTGCTCCTTGCCCTGTTTGCCGCATTTTGCGGGATGACTGTTTTGACTACGGCGCAAGCTCAGAAAAAAACTTCCAGGCGCGCCAAAGCTTCTACCACTTCTGATAGCAAACCTGGCAGTGAAACAAGACTGCGCCAGCGTGCCCAAAAACTTCATCGAGCCAGCATCGTTGTTGATACACACAATGACGTCACTTCAGCCATCACCGACGAAAACTTCGACATGGGAGAGCGCGATATCAGCGGAAAAATCCAGACGGATATTCCTCGCATGAAAGAAGGAGAGCTTGGGGTTGAGTTTTACGCAATTTACGTCGCATCCAAATACGCCAGAGAAGGCGGTGCAACCCGGCGCGCGCTGGATATGATTGACGGCGTTTACGAACAAGCGCGCCGTCATCCGGAAAGTTTGCAGGTTGCGCTCACTGTCGCTGACATTCGGCGCATTCACCGATCACGCAAGCTTGCCGCGTTGATGGGAATCGAAGGCGGCCACGCCATCGAAGACAGTCTGTCCGCGCTGCGGCAGTTTTATAAACTCGGCGTCCGGTACATGACCTTGACGCATACAAACACGAACAACTGGGCCGATTCCGCTGGCGGAATCGGCAATCCGCCGGAAAAGCGCCATGGTGGATTGAGCGATTTTGGCCGCGAAGTTGTTACTGAAATGAACCGGCTGGGCATGATGGTGGACATTTCGCACGTCGGCGACGAAACCTTTTGGGATGTAATTGATGTGACGAAATCGCCGGTCATCGCTTCGCATTCTTCCTGTCGCGCGTTGACCAACGTGCCGCGCAATCTAACCGACGACATGTTAAAAGCTGTGGCCAAAAACGGTGGTGTGGTAATGATTAACTTCTATAACGGCTTTATCAATACCGACTACGCCAAGCCGGACGAACCTATGCCCACCAAAACGGCGCGAACAGCAACCTTGGATATGCTGATGGCACACTTCGATCACGCCATCAAAGTCGCCGGAATTGATCATGTCGGCATTGGTTCAGACTTCGACGGTGTAGATGGAATGCTGCCAGCGGGAATGGAAGACGTTTCAAAGCTGCCGACGATTACTTACGAACTGCTCAAGCGCGGTTATTCAGATGCCGACGTGAAAAAAGTGCTTGGCGAAAATCTTTTGCGCGTAATGGCTGAAAACGAACGCGTGGCCAAGAAGCTTCAAATCACCCAAAAACCTTCCTTTACGAAAATCAGCGTCGCGGCTCCGCAAAAGTAAATCGCGACTTCGTTCAAGGGCTGTGGCAGTTGCAGAAACGTTCCTCTGCGTTTAAAACTGCCACAGCCGTCCGTACACGTTACATTTTCCCCAACCTAAAATTTGCTCTTCACGGTCCCCACATTTTTTCAACCTTGGGATGAATTATGTGTCGCCAATTTCTGTGTTTAATTGCCGCACTGTTTTGCGTTTGTGTTTTCGCGATTGCAGGCTTTGGGCAAGAGTCGCCTTTTCATATCAACCGGCAACGGATCAACGATAAAACCGATTTGCTGACGGTTTTCGGAAAACTCGATTCTTCGAAAGAAGACTTGCCGCTGGTCAGCGTCCTGGTGGAAACGATGGAGGACGATGATCCGCTGAATGACCGGCCACGGTACGTCTGGTCGCTCACATACTCTTCGCCGGATGTTACGCAGCGTCTGGCCGCCGCAATTCCATTTTTCTATCACCGTTCCGTCAGCAAACGAGTTTCGGAAAACAGGCAAGCGCCACCGCCGATTTTTGATTTCAAAGCCTCGCGCTGGCGCGCCATCGCGCAAGGTTTGTGGCAAGTTGCCCAAATCACGGTTCTTGATGATCAGGGGTTTATGTTTCGAGCAATGCCACGCGGCTACAACCGAAACTCCGGGAACCATCAGAAAGATCATCTGCATCGCGCATTGGCAACGCTTTACCTGTTGGAATCCAGCAATGAATTTGAACAAGTCATTTCCACTGCTCAACTTCAGGAAATACAGGCGCGATTGGCATTGAGCGGCGGTCTGTTGGGCAGATTGGTCAAACGTGATGCGCTGGATCAAATCGCGCAAAAGCAGCGCAGCCGCTGGGAGCAAAGTCGCGGGCGCAATTGGGAACTGTTGCGGCAGCGCGCCGAAGCGGAAGGGCTGTACTTTGAACCGCTTGCATTTCCCGACGGCAGCGCGACGCACGCTTTATTGTGGGTTGCGAAGGAAGATTTGAACCGTCCTGCATCCGGAAAATTCGACAAACGGTTTTTGAACATAGCAGATCCGCATAAAGACAAAAGGCTGATCAACTGGAAAAGTTACGTGGATGTACGCTGGCTGGACGCAGACAACCGGCCCGTCAGTCCGGAAACCCTCGGAGCGCGCCGCGTTGAACTAATTCCGCTTGCCCTGTACGGGTTGAATCATCCGCGTGTGCCTGCGTTGTTAATTGATTTTCGAGATACGACGAACCCAAAAGTTCGCGAAATTTCCCGCAGAGCGATAGACGATGTTTCCCGAAGCGTGATTCGGCTATCACCGCTCAGGCAGTTTCCTTTGTGGGCGGCAAAAAAAGCTTTTGACTTTGTCACACATCAGCGCGGTGCAGATTTCAATCAGCCTTCCCGTTTGAAAAGTTATGCAGAACTGGATTTGCTGTTGATGCTGGACGATTCGATCAAGCCGGAGCCGCGCGCTGAACTGATAAAAAGAATGCAAGGCGCGGCAACCAATCCGATGGAAAACAGTTTGCGAGTGGAAATTAAATTGGCTCAGGCAAACTACGAAGCTTTGCTGGCAAGTTTGAGGAAACGGAAATGAGAGAAGGCTTCTTGAAGGGATTTTCTTTACCGCACAGGCGCAAAGAGGGCAAAGGCGGCGTAGAGAAAAAGCTGGGCGAAATCTTTGCGGTTCTCTGCGCCTCAGCGGTGAATGTGGCTGTCTGTTGTCTCATTTTCTTTTCAACCGCTCAGGCTCAGGCCAAGCGTGTTGTTGTCATCAAAGCCGACGGACTTTCTTACGATCATATCGAACGCTTTATTGCCGAACGCAATCCGGCAACTGGCGAAAGTCTGTTGCCAGCGATCAAGCGCGTTTTTTATGACAACGGCGCGCGGCTGCAAAATTTTTATGTGCGGGGGATTTCGTTGTCCGCTCCTTCGTGGTCGCTGCTTGACACGGGGCAACATCAGCAAATCAAAGGCAATGTGGAATTCGACCGCTTTACCCTGAAACGGTACGACTATCTGAATTTTCCTCCGTTTTACCTCAACTACTTGCGGTCACAACGCGTGGACAAAATTGGAACTGAGGTTCTGGACAGCGTGGGCATTCCGCTGCTGTTTGACGCTTTTGATTACGGGCAGCGCTACCAAAGCTATCAACTGTTCCAACGCGGAGTGCGTTGGACGACAGTCGCAGACGCATCGAAGTCCCGTGTTGCTGGAAAGTCGCTCAGTGATCTGGCAGGTGAATGGGCAGGAGGAATAGATTTTCGCGGGGCAATCGCCGAACAGCACGAACGTGATGTGATTGCGCAATTGAATGACCCAAACGTCAAGTATCTGGATATTTATACTGCCGAATTCGATCACGCGGCACATTTGCACCGCGATAGGGCAAGTTTGCTGGCCGCGGCGCAAAGCGTTGACGCGATGGTTGGCCGAGTTTGGCAGGCAATTGAACGCAGTCAACTTGGTGACGAAACCGTCCTGGCTTTGCTTTCCGATCACAGCCTGAACACAGACGAACGGGTCTACAGCCAGGGCTACAACCTGATTAACCTGTTCAACAGCGCAGCGGGCGGAGCGCATCACGTTGCCACGAATCGCTATCCAATGAGCGCGTATCAGATCAAAGGTTTCAATCCGCTGGTGAATATTGTCGTCACCGAATCAAAAGAATCGTTTTACCTAAACAATGTAGCTTCGAAATATCCGACGGCGGTGATGGATTTAGATGGTAACGAACGTGCATCAATCCATTTGCGGAACAGCGATCTGAATGCGCTTCACATTTTGTTGCGACAACTGAAAGGCAAGAGCTTGTCACCGGAACAGCGTGTTGCAGCAACCGAATCATTTTTTCAAACGATTGAGCGAAATCGCCAGCGCTGGGCAAAAACGCTGGCCGAGCTTCAAGAAGAGCTTGGTGCGTTGAGGCGGTTTATTGAACAGCAGGAGAAACTTTATCTTGCCCAGCCAAAAGAATTTACAGAGGCGGACAAAGCGGCTGGGCTTGATAAAGAAGCGCGCCGTATCTTTGCCAGGATGAGTCAGGCGCGAGAAGACGAAGCGTCTTATGCCGCTTACCTGCAAACGCTCCAGAATTTGCTGGCGCTGAAACCTGCGAGCTTCAATCCATCGAAAATCAAAATTGAGGACGTGATTGCGCCACGCGCCATGGGCGAACCAAACTCGGTTTATCAGTTGCAGAATTACGTTGCCGATAGGTGCGGCACGGGGAGCGTTGGCAACCGGATTGCCAACGAAATTACGGAACGATCAGGTCGCCACCGTTCCCTGTACTGCAACATCAATTACTTTTCCTTACTGGCCGGCATCAAAGTTCGCAACAACGTGCAAGCCGGAGTGGAGCCGCGTCCCGTGGATTTTGTCGCTGTGCGAATCCCGCTGGCTGAAATTGCACCGGCGCTTGCGGCAGACGAACAATCGGATCAGGAAGCCATCTGGCTTTATGGCGACGAAGCGCATCAAGCGTTAATCCTGGCGCGCCAGTCAGAAAGCGATGAATTGCAGTTGCGCTATTTGCCTGTGGCCCAATTGAGGCAAGACAGCAATGGCAAGATTCAATTTCAGCGAATTGGCTGGCAATCAAAGCTGCCCTTGAAAATCTGGGAAGATGAAAAACTGCGCGTGGCCGGTGATCGCGCAACCTGGTTGAACCGTTGGCATTCAGAGCTGGATTGGTTGCGCGCGATTCACGAAACGAAATATGCAAACGCATTGATTGGCTTGCATGAACATCTGGCGCTGCACGAACCACCGCCAAGCGCGGACAATTCGCCGGATGGGAAACTGCTGCGCCGGTTCTGGCTGCGCCAGCGTCGGCTGACCGAAGCCGATTTGCTGGTGATGGCCAACGATCATTGGAACTTCAACGTCCGCGATTTCAATCCTGGGGGAAATCA
This sequence comes from uncultured Heliomicrobium sp., assembly GCA_964383955.1. Classification (GTDB taxonomy): domain Bacteria; phylum Acidobacteriota; class Blastocatellia; order RBC074; family RBC074; genus RBC074. The sequence goes on from CAYLJQ010000224.1 coordinate 9,360, forward strand.
CGGTTCCTTCTTTCGTGTTTCAACGCATTCGACGCTGATGTTTGCCGGTGGAGCGCGAACCGGTGTCCCGAAAGCTTCCCTGATTACGGAGCCCTACGACAGTCTCAGTTTTGTTCCGACAATTTTTGCCCTGATGGGAAAACTGACAGGGGCAGAAACGTCGCAGCAGATTCACAATCCCTTTCCGGGCCGAGTGATTCAAGAGGTAATACATTCGCTGGATTAAGCTGCGCAACCCATACGCCAAGTGAATGGCAGGCCATTGATGGCCTGCCATTCCTG
>CAYLJQ010000225.1:0-9637 GCA_964383955.1 uncultured Heliomicrobium sp.
TTGCAAGTGCTGGTTGCCGGTTCACTGCGAATGTCTGCTTACGAAGTCGCAACGGGAAAGGAAATCTGGTTTGTTCGCGGCCTGACCTGGCAGATCAAACCGACGCCGGTTTTCGGACGCGACACGCTGTACATTCTTGGCTGGGCGGGCGGCGCTGATCCCGGACAGCAGGAAGACATTCCGGCATTTGCTGAAACCTTGAAGAAATACGATGCCGACAAAGACAACAAGCTTTCGCCTGACGAACTCGACCCGAAGATCAAAAAAGCCTGGGTTGATTTTGATCTGGATCGTGACGGCTTTTTGAACGAGCGTGATTGGTTGGCATATCAGGCGCGCCGCTCCGTGCAAAACGGCGTGCTGGCGTATCGGATTGATCGCCAGAAAGAAATGCGCGGCGACCTGACCGAATCGCATTTTCTTTGGAAATATCAGCGGGCATTGCCCAACACGCCTTCGCCGCTGTTTTATCAGGACGTGGTGTATCTGATGAAAGAAGGCGGCATCCTGACTTCGCTCGACCCAAAGACGGGCGAAGTGCTGAAGCAGGGCCGGTTGCCGGGAGCTTTGGGCGATTATTACTCTTCGCCGGTCGGCGCGGATGGCAAGCTTTTCACCATCAGCGAAGAAGGCAAAGTTACCGTGTTGAAAGCAGGCGGGAATTGGGAACCGCTGGCGACCGTCGCGCTGGGCGAATCCTGCCACGCGACTCCGGCGATTGCCGGCGGGCGAATTTACCTGCGGACGCACGGCACGCTGTACTGTTTTGGCAAGTAAAGCGGCCTGTATCGTTGCGCAAATCTTGCTGTGCTAGAATCCGGCAGACGAACTGTCGAACGCTTCAAAACGTTCATCCAAACTCATTTCCAACTAACAAAATAAAACAGGTTCAAACCCAATGACACAAACCAAGGAGAAATCAACTTCTATGACGTGGGCAATCTTTGCAATTGGCGCGGCTCTTTCGTGGGGCATTTACGGTGCGATGTTGCATCAGGGACAAATGGAGCTAGGTTCGCCTGCGCAACGCGGGCTGCGCGCGTTGTTGTGCGTAGGTCTTGCCTACTTTTTGATTGGCGTCATCGTTCCGGTCGCGGCGCTTGCTTCGCAAGGGCAGTTAAACCTGCAAGGATTCAGTTCCAAAGGCGCAACCCTGGCGACGGCGGCGGGCGCATTGGGTGCCATCGGCGCGGCCTGCATTATCTGGGCGTTCAAATCCGGCGGAGTTCCAAATTACGTCATGCCATTGGTATTTGGCGGCGCGCCCGTAATTAACGTGCTGGTGACAATGATTCTGCATCCGCCAAAATCTTCAGTGAATCCGCTGCTCTATGTCGGAATGCTGTTGGTGGTTTTTGGCGCGAGTTTGGTTTTGTACTTCAGACCGCAATCTTAATTCGGAGGTGGAAAATGGCTTTTCACACTGTTGCGGAAATTCTGGCGGCAAATGATGCCGCGACGGCGCGTTTTACCGCAGAAGCTGCGACGATCAACGAAGCGCAAGCCGCTTTTCGTTCTGCGGACGATGAATGGACGATTGGCGAAATCGTCGAACACGTCAACATCGTCAATGGCGGATTTCTTCGCATTACGCACAAACTGCTGCGACAGGCAGAAGCTGATCCGAAACCTGCTCCGGCGGATTTGAATCTGGGCGGCGTGATCGTCAACGAAAACGGCGAGCAAGCGCCGAAGTTTCAAGCGCCTGAAACCGTCCGCCCCAAAGGCGGCGTTGCGATTACAGATGCGGTTACGGGCATCGAAAAGACGATTGCCGGATTTGCTGAAATCCAATCGCGGCTGGAGGCAGTGGATTTGTCGGAACAGAAATTTCCGCATCCGGTAGCCGGGCCGCTCAGCGGCTATCAATGGCTGATTCTGCTGGCAGAACATTCCGACCGGCATCTTGGACAGATTGAACGTGTGAAAACTTCAGCAGGATTTCCCGCTTAGCTGAATTCCTCACGGCTTCTTGGGCGGTGCGTTATCGCCTTTTTTCTCATCTTCATCGTCAATCAGCTTGCACTTGTTTTTCAGGTTCAGCAGTTTGGCTTTGACTGTTCCTGTAGGCGTTTTCGCTTCCAGCTTTAGCGGGATGTGCAGATTGTCATCGGTCATCCACATCGTCATTTGACCGGATCGGGAAAACAATTGGCCGGGGCCAAACAGCTTGGGTTCGATTTTGATGGTTTTGATCTGGCCGCAATCGGTTTTCAGCTTTTCGCGTTTGCCAACAACAATGTCGAACCAGAAATTGTCGCCGTCGTCATTGACCGGAAAGCGAATCAACTGGCCTTCCTTCATTTTCTGCATTCGCACGAAATAAAACGCCGACAACAAATCCAGCATGCCGTCTTCACGATCTGCGGATTTTTCTTTTGCCGCAGCCTGCTGATTGTTCAAATCCTTGGCGGTGAATTTGACAGTTTTTTCCGGAAGGTCGAACAACGCCGTTAGCGCTTGATGCTTTTTGCCTTCTTTGATTTCCTTGAAGCTTAGCCGCGCGGAAAAGTCATGCGCATTGACCAAAGTTTCAAACCGATCTTTTACGTCATAACCAACAATCGCAATCAGCAAGCCTTTGGAAATTGCAGAAGCGCGCAAGCGCAAAAATTGATCTTCGGGCGCTGGCTTGAATTCAAAATTCAAGCTGTCAATTGCCGGAGCGGCGGAGCCGTTCGTTCCTGTCCCGTTGAATTGAACCGGGCCTAAAAACTCGAATGTCACGACGCCGACTGTCACGTACAGCGGAAAGCGAGAGTAACGGACTTCATATTCCAGCTTTTCCCCTGCAGGAATCGGAAAGCCCGATTTGAAATCACGCCGCAAGGTTGCCAGCGGCAAATTGACCTGCGGCGTTGGTGTCGGTTTGGGCTTGACCTCAGATGGCGATGATTGAAACGCTGAAGTTCCGCCAATCAGCCCACAAAAGGAAACCAGGAAAAGTCCGAAAACAAAACTGAATCGTTTCATACTGCTTAGAACGAGAAAACCTTAACAGCTTTCAAAAACAAAACGCCGAGAACCAGTCCCAAACCAATCAGCGCGCGCCATTCGCGATGATGCAGATATTGATTGAAATCAAAGCTGCGATTTTGTCCCGACTGATAAGGCGTCATGCGCGGGATAAACAGCGGCACTGCCGCAGACCATTGCGCGTAAGCTTCGCCAAATAACGTTCGCATGTGTGCGGCTTCGGCTTGCATCACCGGCCAGTAAATCGCCAGAAAAAACGCAATCAGCCAGATGCCGATCAACCAGCTTCCGCCTGCCACCGCGCAGCCCGAAGCCATGACAAAGCTGCCGAAATACAGCGGATTGCGCGTATGCGCATAAGGGCCGCTGACGGCTAGTTCGGCATTTTTTCGCAAATGGCCGGAAGCCCATCCGCGAATTAATGCTCCAAGCAATGCCAGCGGAACGCCCGCGGCGAGCGATTGCCAGCTTGGACGTGAAAAGACGGCAAACAAAATTGCCGTGACAAATCCGATGGGAACGCGCAATCGTTGCAGCGACGCCCGCCAGTTAAAATCCATAGTTTGCTGATTCTCGTTCATAAACTTGCTGACAACACCGGAAGCTCACGGCTTCCAACATGAAGTCGTTTTACGACTGCCTGCCAAACCTGCTCGACCGGAATTTTCATGCACGACGTGTGGCTGCAATATCTGCGGTAACAGTCCGTGCGGCAATCCAGATCAAAGCGTTCAACTACCAAATCCTCTTTGGCAAACGGGCCATTGCGCCGCGCCGAAGTCGGTCCGAACAACGCCACAATCGGAGTTCGCGCTGCCGCCGCCAAATGCATGGGGCCAGTATCGCTGCCCAAAAAAAGTTTGGCTTTTCGAGCCACAGCCAAAAACTGTTTCAGCGTTGAAGCCAGCGGAAATGCCGCGCCGGTTTTCGTTTGCCCGACGACCAATTGCGCCAGCGTCAATTCGCCGGGGCCATATGTTACAGCCGAACGAATTCCAAAAGCTTGCCACAGCCGGTCGGCAATCGCGGCAAATTCCGATGTGTGCCAGAGTTTTGTTGGCCAGCCGCCTCCGGGATTCAAGATCGCCAGCGCGCCGTTGTTGCGTTCGATTTGCTCATTGGCAAATTGCTCGTCCGTTTCATCCAGATGGAGCGGAAATTCAAATTCCATAGGAACATCGCAGCCGAGCGCGGCGACCAATTGCAAATTCTTTTTGATGACGTGGTTGTTGTCATCAGCCGCGACGCGTTCGGTCATCAACCAGCGGCTGACCGGTTCGCGCAAAGATTCTTTGTCAAACCCGATACGACGCGGAATTCGCGCCAGCCAGGCAACTGCCGATGATTTCAGCAAGCCTTGAAAGTCCAACGCCAGATCGAATTTGGCAGCACGCAAATTTGCAAAACTGGCACGCATTGCGGCGCGCGTTTCCGCTTCTTTCCAGGTCTTTCGCCAACCCCGCAAATCCAGTTCGATCAATTCGTCCAGATATGGATTGCCCCGCAGCAACTTTGCCGCTCCGCCGCGCTCCACCGCCCAGGCCAGATGAGTTCCCGGCATGGCGTGACGCAACGCCGCCAATGCCGGCAAGGTGTGAACGACATCGCCAATCGCCCCAAGCCGAACGATCAGGATTTTGTTGGGGACTGTTGTATTACCCATCGAACTGCTTCCAGCACATTTTCCGCAACGTGATCCGGTTGTTGCGGCCAATCGTCTTTATCTCGTTCCCATTCTCCCTGCCCATAACCGGTAAGGACAAGAACGCCTCGCGCGCCTACTGCTTGCGCCATGCCCCAATCGCGGAATCTGTCACCGATGACCACGCTGGCTGACAAATCCACATTCAACTCCTCAGCCGCGCGCTTGAGCATTCCCGGTTTTGGCTTTCGGCAATCGCATTCCTGCCGGTAAGGGGCTTCGCCATCGGTCGGATGGTGCGGGCAATAGTAAATTGCGTCAATCGTCGCTCCTGCAAGCGATAAATCCGTCGTCATTTGTTCGTGAAGTTCTGTCAAAAATCGCTCTGTATAAATTCCGCGCGCAATTCCAGCCTGACTGGTGACAACGATCGCCAGCCAGCCCGCTTCGTTGATAAGCCGCACTGCCTGCGCCGCATATTCATACAATCGGAATTGCGCAGAATCATAGACATAGCCTACTTCTTCATTAAGCGTGCCGTCGCGATCCAGAAAAACAGCGCGTCGAATTGGTTGTGTATTGTTGGAATTGTTCATGTCCGAAGGCGGGCATTCTACCTTGCTTGGGCGGCAGTTGCGAATCGGCTGGCAGGCAAAAAAGCATGGCTGAATGGGAACCGATTACTAAAAAGAGAAGCGCTGCCTGATTCAAGTTAGTAGTTGTCCCCAAAAGATCTAACTCAAATTTTGGCAGCGCTAACCGATGAATTGTCGCGGTTCACCGGGTAAACAATCTGCCATTCGCAACCGCTGTTCCATGATTCCTTTCTTGCCGCGAAAGGACTTAGCGGATGTGCTGGGGATCAGGCTGACGCTGTTAGATGCAAGCGGCGTGTCAGTCAGCCACCCAATGTGGCAGCAGCGCGAGTTTCACCAGTTCGCCTGAGGGAAAATTGAGCCGCGAAAGAAGACTGCTGCAATTTCAGGTTGTCACTAAAAGTTGCTCAGGTTCAGTAGCTGTGGCACATTCAGTTTCAGTGAGTGCATGTGATTGATTTTTGCGAGTTGCACATCTGCAAACCGCTGAGACAGGAAATCTAATAAAAGCAGGAGTTTGTGGATGGTTTGCACTCGCCGCAAATTACATCAAAGGTGTGGATGGGGAGTTGCAGCATATTTATAAATTTATCGGAGCTTAGGAGCTTTTCTGAATGAAAGTACAAGGGAAAGTTTTGATTGTTGATGACGATCCGGAGTTCGGACTTGTTGCTCAAAATCTGATTGAAGTGCAAGGGTTTTCAGCTCAGTTGGTCACAAACGGCGAGCAGGCGTTGGCAGTGTGTGAAGACCAGGATTGCGACGTTGTGTTGCTGGATTTGATGCTCGGTGACGTTTCGGGCTTGGATGTCTTGCGTCAGATTCGGCGCCGGGCAGAAGATTTGCCGGTAATCGTCGTCACTGCGCATGGGTCCATGGAATCCGCTGCCGAAGCTGTCAAAGCGGAAGCGTTCGATTACATCGGCAAACCATTCCGCGCGGACGACCTGATGTCTGCTGTGCGCCGCGCCAACGATTGGCGAAAACAGCAGCAGAAAAACTCCGGAGAAAATCCGCTAAAAACACAAGACTCCCCCGCAATTGTAGGCCGCAGCCCGGCAATGGTTGCCGTTTACAGGGCCATTGCCAGGGTCGCCGCGACAGATTCCACGGTGTTGATCAGCGGCGAAAGCGGCACGGGCAAGGAATTGGTTGCGCGCGCGTTGCATGACAACAGCCCACGAAAAAAACTTCCCTTCATTCCGGTCAACTGCGGGGCTTTTACGGAAACGCTGCTTGAATCAGAACTGTTCGGGCATGTTCGCGGTTCGTTTACAGGTGCGATGGCAAATCATCGCGGGATTTTTGAAAATGCCACTGGCGGGACAATTTTTCTGGACGAGATTTCCGAAACGTCTCCGGCGTTTCAGGTCAAATTGTTGCGCGTTTTGCAGGAACAGGAAGTGCGCCCGGTTGGGGCGTCGGAATCGCGCAGAGTGGACGTACGCATTGTCGCTGCCACAAATCATCGCGTGCAGGATTTGTTCAGCTCCAGCGAATTTCGTCGCGACCTGCTTTACCGATTGAGCGTTATCAATATTCAATTGCCGCCACTTCGCGAACGCAAGGAAGACATTCCCTTGCTGGTCGAGCATTTTCTTCACCGGCTGAATACCAAATTCCATAAGAACATCACCGTTCCGCAGGAAACCATGGACTGGCTTTGCCAGTTTGACTGGATGGGCAACGTGCGCGAACTGGAAAATGCTGTCGAACGCGCTGTGACGCTGAACGTCGGCGGCAGATTGTTGCCCGAAGATTTTCTGCAATTTACGCCAATCCCGTTGTCCCAGACTGTGGCGGAGCCGTTTTCCAACGCAAGTGTTTCAGAGGCAGGCCCATCCTTAAACTCGGCCTTTTGGGTCTGTGAACTGCCGCAAACATTGGAGGAAGTCGAACGCCAGCACATTCTGGCGATGCTTCGATTTATGAAAGGTAACAAGCTGCGAACGTCGGAATTGCTGGGCATCGGGCGCTACTCGCTCTACAGAAAAGCGGAGCGCTTGGGAATTGATTTGAATCAGGAAGGTGGACGATGAGCAGGGCAGTAATCTGTATTTTTGTTGCCGTCATTCTTTGGCCAGTGACCAGTTTGGCCAGCAGGACAGCCGCAACGGTCAAAGGCCGGATTGAGCTGGCGAATTCAACCCTCAAATCGCGCAATGCGGGCAGCGTCGTCATCTGGCTGAAGCCGGTGGATGGTTCCGTTCCGCGAAGTCCGTCGAAGCAGAGAAAAATCATCAATCAGCGGGACAAACGATTTTTGCCGCACGTTGTGGCCGTCGAAGCCGGATCGGAAGTGGATTTCCCAAACGACGACCCGTTTTTTCACAACGTGTTTTCGATCTTTAACGGGCGGCGATGCGCTCTTGGGCTTTATGCCAGCGGAGAAACCCGTCCGGTCAATTTCAATCGTCCGGGCATTTCATACATTTTCTGCAACATTCATCCGAAAATGAGCGCCGTTGTTGTTGCGCTGGATACGCCCTATTTCGCGGTCAGCGACAAAACAGGAAGTTTTGCGATTAACAACGTTCCGGCTGGTGAATACCGCCTGAATGTCTGGCACGAACGCGCCAAGCCGGAAACCCTTTCGGCTTTGCAGCGCACAGTCCAGGTTCCAGCAACCGGCGCTGATTTGGGCACGATCATCGTCAGCGAAGAAGGTTACGTGCCAAGACCGCATCCCAACAAACACGGTCAGGAATATGACAGCCACAGTGACAGGCCAGGCTATCGCAAACCATAAGGATTGCGGAATGCAGATTGATAATTGCGGAGTGGAGAGATTTAGTGTCAGCCCCCTCCTTCCTAACTGAAGGATTAAATTGCTTATGCGACATAAGCCTAACGAAACGATGAACCCGCAATCCGCAATCGGCAATTCGCAATCGCTACGCGTTCAGCTTTTTATCAGCTCCGCGCTGTTGGCCAGCGCGCTGTTGGGAATTGCCGCGTGGGTCATCAATTCCCAGGTAATTGGGCAGGTGCGCCAGCAGGTGCAGGCCGAAGTCGAAACTCTGTTGCCGCTGTACGATGCCATGTGGGAAGAACACGCCCGTCGGTTGGAAGCAATGGGAGCAGCAATCACGGACTCTTCCATCGTGAAATATGTTTTTGGCGATGCGGCGGCTTCGCGCAACCTGCGAACATTGCACGAGATGGTGGGCGATGTCAGCAGCGGAAATATCAAAGTCGGCGATCTGGTTTTAGCCGCCGATGGTGCTGGGCAGGTGTTTTACGCCGAACAATGGACTGGCAAATATGACGAAGCCAGCCAGTTGCCGGAATTGAAACAGTTGGATGTCGCGCGTGTTGCGGTCGAAAGCCAGCAGCAAAGTCATGGCTTCACGATGATTGGCGAACGGGTTTTTCAGTTGGCATTGACGCCATTGGTCACGCATTCGGGAAGCGCCGACGTTAATAACACGATGGTAATCATCGGTACAGGCGAAGAAGTGAGCCGGGCAATGGCGGGCGAAATCAAGCTTCGCATGCACAGCGAAGTCGTCTTTTTGGTGAACGGCAAACTGCACGCTTCGTCGCTTGCTCCTGAAAATGAACAAGCCGCGCTCCAGGCGATTCAGGCGGAAGATTTCAGCAAGTCTTCGTCGGAGCGGCCAGTCGAAATCAATCTGGGCGGAGAGCTGTATCTGGTTTTTGCCAGGCAGTTGACGGATTTCGACGGCAAACAAATTGGCCAGGTTTATGTGCTGCGTTCGCTGGCGGAAGCCGGAAAGTTGTTTCGCGCGATTTCCAACCGGCTGTTGGTCTTGTGGACATTGGCGATTCTGGCGGCGCTGGCGCTTAGCTATTTGATTGCGGGGCGAATCACGCGCCCGCTGGAAAAACTGGTTGTCACCGCAAAAGAACTGGGGCAGGGAAATTACGATGCTGTTGTGCCGTCTGGCGCGCAAGGAGAAGTTGCACAGCTTTCAACCGCATTTGATCAAATGCGCCATTCATTGCGGGAAACACAGGCCGCGTTGTTGAGAAACGAACGACTGGCGACGATTGGCCAGATGGCCAGTTCGATCATTCATGATCTGCGAAATCCTCTGGCGACAATTTCAACGGCAGCCGAAGTCATGCAAAACGACGGACTGTCTGCCGTCCGTCGCCAAACGATGCTTGAAACACAGCTTCGAGCATCGACCCGAATGAATTCCATGCTGGCGGAGCTTCTGGAATTTTCGCGCGGCAGTTACAAACTCAATCCGTGCCGTTTGTCGCTGGCTTCTGTCGTGCAACGTTCCTTGCAGGAATTGAATGTGCAGTTGTCGCAATTGGGCATTCAGGTTCACACACAGGTTCCGGAGGAAATCCTGCTTGACGCCGATGGCGAAAAACTTGGCCGGGTGCTGGAAAACCTGCTGATCAATTGCTTGCAGGCATTTCAGCAAGCAGGCCAAAAAGCCGGAAC
>CAYLJQ010000226.1:0-6833 GCA_964383955.1 uncultured Heliomicrobium sp.
TTTCTTTCGATTATGGGTCGCCCAAAGGAAGCGCTGGCCGAGCTTGAACAACAAACCATTCGCGATCCGATTAATCGGCGCGACGCATTGATCTTCAAAGGCTCCATCCTTGTTCAAGCAAGAAGGTTTGACGACTCGCTACAGGCATATAAAGAAGCTCAAGCTGTGGAAACGTCCAACGGTGTTCCAGACGTAACCTTGGGATATGCCTATGCCGGAAAAGGGCTTTACGACGTGGCCGCCGAACACTACAAGAAAGCAGCCGATCTGGTGGGCGGAGAAAAGAAATACAGTTGGAATCTGGTTTATTTGTTGGCAACTTACGCCAAAATACCGGAAAGGCGAAATGAGGCTCGGATGATCCTGGCACGGATCGAAGCAATGGGCGGATACACTTCCCCAGCCTTGATGGCAGCTGTTTATTCAGCGCTTGACGAGAATGACAAGGCGATGAGCTTACTTGAGCAGGCATACGTTACACGCGATCCACTGCTTCGATATGTAGGAACAGGTTACGAGTATGACGGGCTTCGCGCTGACCCACGTTTTGCCGCCCTGATGAAGAAAATCGGACTGAGCAAGTAACCGGCACGACACTGATGGTAATACCTCTGCCTGCTTTCTAGGATTCCGGCTCTTCTTCCTCCGCAAGCTTTTTGGTAAACCCGGAAATGTTCCAGTTGACCTCGATGTTCTTCCTTAGTTTCAACGTTTCATAAAACGCGTCGGTACCACCGCCTTTTGACGAACCACTGGTCGTTCCGCCGCCACCTTTTGAAGAACCGCTCGTTGTCCCGCCGCCGCCTTTTGACGAACCACTGGTCGTTCCACCGCCACCTTTGGAAGAACCGCTCGTTGTTCCGCCGCCGCCCTTTGACGATCCGCTGGTCGTTCCACCGCCGCCTTTTGAAGAACCGCTGGTTGTTCCGCCGCCGCCTTTTGACGAACCACTGGTCGTTCCGCCACCGCCCTTGGTTTCCGACGCCTCAACCCCTTGCAGCAGTTGTAAATTGGGTTCCTGATAAAAATTGACCCCCGAAGAATACACGTATCTCGAATCAGAATTTGCCTGCTTCAGGCGAATCAATTTCATCGAATTCGATTTAGAGAAAAGCTTCGCTGTGGGGGAAGCAGCACTGCGACGGGCAACATTCTGGAGATATTCTTGTAAAAAGTAGTCCCAACTACCGTTTCCATGTAATTCGCCTCCTTGTGCGTTGTCCCGCGAATACCAAGTCCCCGCGTAATTTTCCCGTGTCGCTTCATAGGCTTCCAGCGACCAGGGAAAGAACAAGGAAACGCCATTGGAATACTGATACTCTCCACCGCTAAACCCGCTCAGAATCACGGCCTTTTTCAGCGCCGCCAGAACATTCTGGCTGCCTCCAGCCACTTCTTTCAGAAAATAGGTAAGGGTTTCGTCTGAATCACCAAATTCACTCAGAACTGAATTACATTCCTTTATCAACAAGCCGCAAAAATCTCCCAGGTCAACATTCTGATCGAACATGTATGACTGACATTTCCAATGGGCGCTGAGAATGATTCTTTCCATCTGCTTGTAGGTTGGGCTTGTCTCAGCCTGGCGGAAGCAAGACTGAAGAATCAATGAGAGCAGGGACACGTAATCCGCCAGATCACTAAACTTGCTCATGTCCCAAGCGGCCATATCTACAGAAACGCCCCCGACGATATAGTTGTCCTGGCTTCGAATAAATTCTTTGACGAAATTCGCCGCGACTTTTTTGGTGGGGCGTTTGCGGGCTCCGCTGGTGAGACTGGCAAGAATCTTGGCATAACTCCAACCGGCACTGGGAACGCTTCCTTCTGAGACAATCATGGTCTCGGCAATATCCTTGAATTGATAGCCCACCTCGAACATGCCCATCAGGCAACTATCAAATCCCAAAATATCAATCGGCTGGCCCAGCAACAGCGCGGTCTTGTCCAAGAGCACCTCTATTGCTTCCTCTGAAACTTCAAAAACAGCGTCTGGGTCTTCCCTTAGTATTTCTTTTTCGCGGCTTTCATTTGTCTCGACAAAATCATTCAAAGTCTCTGCTGACATTACGAGCCGTTGGAGCGCCATAAAGAGATCAGTAATTTTCATGGATTCACCAGAGGTCTCGTCCCTAAACAAACCTTTGTCGGCAAAGCCCAGTGAATGTCCGCTAAAAATCATGGCATATCGTTCGGCGCGTCCGCCTCGCTTATTCACGCACCAGTCAACAAAGTTCACCACTGAATATTGGCTGGCGGCGTTTTCGCTCCAATGTTCCGGTACTGGGAAGAGTTTATTGGGCACCGAATACGAGGGCAGGTATATCGGCTGGTCTGGATTGGAGAAATCACAGTAAAGGGTCGGAATCTGGGATGAATGACCGTCGTAATAAACAAACAGATTCAGCTTATCCGCGCCTTGCTTGGCAACTTCTCTGATTTGTTCCAGGTTATAAGCCATATCAACGGCCAGATTGTTATCACCGGCCATGTAGACCATGATCGTCCACTCTTTTTGGTTCTTTGGGGCAGTCTTATTTTGGGGCTTTTTCTTAGTCATTTTTTGATCTCCAACTGGTAGATGGTTTTCCGCTGATCTGGCTTACCGAAACCGCTCATGGAAAGCTTATTGACCTGACGCAGACAGTACCTGCAAAGCGAAACTGCGGCAAGACTTCCAGTCCATCTCTGTCCAAAAAACAATTCAAGCGGAAGATGCGGCAACTGTTTGACGCATCTTCCGCTCTTCAGCCACTACTTCACGTTTACTTACTGCCGATAGGTCGCCCACTGGGCGTCCATACGGTCTGATTGTCCCTGCGTGAAAATGAACATGCAGGAATCGTCGGTGTAATCCATGAAATTCGTGATCGGATCAAGGCCTGCGATGGTCTTGCAGGTGTCTCTTCCGCTTGGACAACCGTAGGCAGGAGATTGTTCGGCAGGAGTATCCGACACTAAATCCCCGCCTGTGGTCGTACTTCTGGAACAGCCACCCTGGAATGTGTGATACAGCCCCAGCCAGTGACCCACTTCATGCGTCGCTGTGTCGCCAAAATTGTACGGAGCCGCAGTTCCACCGGGCAGTGATGAGTAGAGGCAAACAACTCCATCATCCTTGGGGTTGCCGGCATAACTGGAGGGGAATGTTGCGTAACCAAGCAGCCCGCCACCAATATTATTGGTGTAGATATTCAAATCGCCTTTGCCTCCACGGCGCAAGACATTCTTCATTTGTGTCTGCGCCGTTGTTCCGGGGCCAGCCGTATACCAGGTGCTATTGGCTGTCGTATCTATCCAGACAAGTTGGAATCTGAATGGCGTATTTACACCACCCGTTGCGCCGGAAAAAGCCGCATTCAAAACAGCGATCTGGTTATTGATCTGAGTCGTGCTGACGGCTCCCTGGCCTGTAGCGCTGGTGATGACGTGGAAATAAACAGGGATCGTCACACTGCCTGGCAATAACTTATACCCAGCGTTCCCGTTAGCGTTTGCCGCCCGGTTCGCGTTGTCCGCGTCAACACTTCGCTGGGCATCGGCTTCCCGAACTCCGCAACGAAGCCCGGCATCTACAAACGCCTGTTGCGAAATAAATACGGTTCCATCCGGCCCAACAAAAGTTCCATCCTTCTGCTGCCCAGGACGTACTTCTGGGCGTTGCGCACTCACCTGTTGCAAATAATAGCCGCTGACCGACAGGATAAAGCTGAGTCCTAATACTGCCAAAACCAAAGAGGTTTTCCTGTTCATGAACGTATCTCCTAATTCGTGAACTCCCTGCGGGAGAGTTTTTGGTTGTTGTTCGGAGGATGAAGTTTACGACCTTCACCATCCCCTGAAATCCATGTCAGCCGATAGTTGTCAGTGATTCATCAACTGCCGAACTGTCTGGCCGCTCGCTTTAGAATTCCGCAATAACCGGGCACTGTCTCTGACCCACTTCAAAGAAAATGCCTGGAATGCGTTGCGATTACTGACTTCATTGGGTAAGGGGGAATCGGCGGGCAAAAGTGTTCATGGCGGGAAAATAAATTTTCGAAAAAGATCACTGCGTGTGGAAACGCCTGTTCTCAGACTGCAAGTTCCGGCTGAAATAAAAACACTGTGGTAGCCTGCGAGGGCTTTCGTTGCGACGACTTGACGAAGCGATGACACGGACTTTACCGCCGACCATTCCCCAATTACTGATTGCCTGGAACCACGGAGATCAAAGCGCGCTCAAACAACTGACGCTACTGGCATATCCCGAATTACACCGGCTGGCGCACGGCCATCTGAGCGACCAAATCACATCTTCCAAACTACGGCATTGGTGAATGAGGCCTTGATGCGGCTGATTGGGTAGAGGTGGGTCGAGTGGCAAGACCGCACGTTTTTGGGCGTGGCGGCAAGTTTGATGTAGCACATTCTGGTGCAATTCGCCCACCAACAACAGGCGACCAAATGCGGAGACAGACACGTGCTTCATGTCACCTTATCTGAACCCGCGAGCGTTGAGTCGCGGCAGAGTCCCGATCTGGTCGCCCTGGATGATGCGCTGAAGTGGCGTTTCTCATCGCCAATTCATTTGCTGCGACGAATCGAATACAGCTTGGTTTCCGTTCGCACCAGCAACCGTTCGCCCACAATCGCGGGCGTTGCCTGTGCCATTTCGTCCAATTCGTTGATGTGTAATAACTTGAACTCTTCGCCCGCCGCGATGACAAACGTCTGGCCCTCTTCGCTCAGGCAAAACAACTTGCCATTATACGCCCAGGGCGAAGTCGTGAACGCCGTCGCCTTCGGATCAATGCGCGTCTTGTACGTTTGCTTGCCGGTCTTGGCGTCAAAGCGAGTCAGGATGCCCGTCTCGGTCAATGTGTAAATTCCACCTTCGTACGCCAACGGCGAAGGCAGATACGTTCCGGCGCGTGGCTGCGACCAGGCGACAAACTCGTTGGAACTTTCGCCCTTGGCGAGTGAAATGTCGCCCGAAGCGCCCGGGCGAACCGCGAACATGGACGCTCCACGTCCGCCATCAATGTACAGCAGCCCGTCATACGCAAACGGCATCGGAATCGGCGCCGGACACATTCCAGACAGACGCCACAACTCTTTCCCCGCCAGGTCGTAACTGACCGCCACAGTTGGCCCGACCGTCACGATTTCAGTGCGTAGCGCGTGCCGCCAAACATACGGCGTCACCCAGCCGGACTGCATCCCTTTGTTGCCCAAACTTCGATTCGTGCGCCATATCTGCTTACCCGTTTGTTTGTCGAAAGCCGCGATGAACTGCTGCTTTTCGTTGTCGCTCACAATCACCAACTGGTTCCCAATCAGCGCAGGCGAACTCCCCGTCCCGAAATCCAGATAGATCGGATTCGCTTCCAGCGGCGTTGTCCACACCTGCTTTCCCTTCAGGTCGTACGCCCACAACCCTAGATTCGTCACGTACACATAAACAAGCTTTCCGTCTGTCACAGGACTTTCTGACGTAAAGCTGTTCTTGCGGTGACGTCCGCCCGGAGGTTGCCCTGCGAAAAACTCTTTCTGCCACTCCACCTTGCCGCTCTTCAGGTTCAGGCAATATAGAAAGTAATGGAGCTTCACTTCATTCGGCAGTTCAATGTCGCGTTCCGTTACGCGCTCAATGATTTTGTCCATCGGAAGCCCTTGTTTTTGCAGCTCCGCGACGTATTCGTTGCTGTATTCTGTCCCGACCTGCGGTGGCTTCGATTTGCCTTCGGTTGTCGCGGTCGTCAAGTAGACCTTGCCGCCCGACACAATCGGCGAAGACCATCCACGCCCCGGAATCTGTTGCATCCACTCGACGTTTTCAGTCTTCGACCAGCGCTCTGCCAGTTTCGCATGCGCTCCGACGGGATTCGAATCCGGCCCGCGAAACTGCGGCCAAGGGATGTCTTGCCCTTGAACTGCGGGCGACACCAGAAACAGCGCGCAGGCCAGACCGGCCAGGCGAAAGAGAATGGAAAGGTCAGTCACTTTGCGGATGCTTTCCCGCCCAAGACAACGTGTACTCATTGATTTGCTCCTCGATTTTTGATGCTGCTGAATCAACAGCTTATCAGGTTGAGTGAGCTTAACAACAGCCTCACAGTGCTGTGCTGGTGAGATTTGAAAGGTTGGCCACTCCCTATCTGACCGCTGAGGATATTTTCTTGAAAGTTTTTCAAAAATTAGCGCGAATCTCATGTAAGTGCGCAGCATCCTTCCTGTTAATGTAAAACTATGGGTTCTAGCTTAACGACTGCGCAGTTCATGGAGCCGAGGGTCATTCGGAGCAATTTTCAATGCGCGGCTGAGATACTCCTCAGCATCGTCGCGCCGCCGCAGGTAACGAAGCACCTTTACGGTTAGGGGAGCAACAAATGAAATCCCGCGCGAGCTTCGTTTGCGCTCTTCGATTTCAAACGCTTTGCGCAGGTGCTCGAACGCTCTTTGATTTTCACGTCGGTAAAAAAGAGCTTTCCCAAACGCCGTATGAACCTTGGCCAAGTGCATCTCATCGTTCCGCCGCTCTCCGAGCGCGATGCTCTGCTCGAATGATCTCACGGCTTCATCAAACTGCCCCAATCTATCCAACACACCGCCCAAGCTGTTCAGCACCATCGCTTGACCGCGTTCATCACCAGATTCCACCAGCAATGGATAGCTGCGCTCGAACGCATTGACCGCCTCTTCGAATCTCCCCAGCCGCTGCAACACACCGCCCAAGCTGTTCAGCACCATCGCCAGACTCCGCTGATCTTCCAACTTCTCCGAAATCTCAAGGCTGCGCTCGAACGCATTGACCGCCTCTTCGAATCTCCCCAGCCGCTGCAACACACCGC
>CAYLJQ010000226.1:7093-9634 GCA_964383955.1 uncultured Heliomicrobium sp.
TCGCTTGACCGCGTTGGTTCCCAATCTGATCTTCGATGATCGCACTTTGCTTGAGCACTTCCACGGCTTCTTCGAATCTGCCCAGCCGCTGCAACACTCCGCCCAAGCTGTTCAGCACCATTGCCAAATGACGATGATCTCCCAGTTTCTCGCCAATGCCAGCGCTGCGCTCGAACGCATTGACCGCCTCTTCGAATCTCCCCAGCCGCTGCAACACTCCGCCCAAGCTATTCAGCACCATCGCTTGACCGCGTTGGTTCCCAATCTGATCTTCGATGATCGCACTTTGCTTGAGTACTTCCACGGCTTCTTCGAATTTACCCAGCCGCTGCAACACACCGCCCAAGCTATTCAGCACCATCGCCTCGCCGCGCTTATCCGCAATGCGCACAACGATTTCGAGACTACGCCGAAAAGCATCTTCCGCCTCGCTAAATGTTCCTTGTCGCTGCAATACACCACCCAAACCATTTAGCACAATCGCTTGTCCACGTTGGTTGCCAAGTTCTTCTTCAATATCGGCGCTCCGGCGAAAACAATCGGCGGCTTTTTTAAAACTACCCTGATCCTGCAATGCCCCGCCCAAACTATTCAATGCCATCGCCAGCCCGCGACGATTCCCCTCTTGTTCTTCAATCGCGGCGCTTTCCTCAAAGGCTTTCACGGCTTCATCAAAGCGCCCCTGTTTTTGTAACGACTTGCCGAGGCCATTCAATACTTTCGCTTGTCCAAGCCTATGATTTGCCGTTACCTGCAACTTATAGCTACGATGGTACACTTCAATGGCTTTAACAAAATTCCCTCGCCGATGAAAGATGACTCCCAAGGTGTTGAGCCACATGGCTTCGCACCGATCTCGTTCTTCTTCAACTTCGATCTGGCTGATCACGCTTTCAATCTTTGCAAGTTCTTTCTCTGCTTCTTTGAACTCTCCGCGTAAAGTAAGGAACTTGGCTTGTTGAATCTTGATTTGCGCGACGGCATGCCAATTCTCCTCAGCCATCGCTAGTGTCAGAAAACCTGACATCAATTCGCTTGCCTGATTCCAATAACCGTTTCGTTGAAAGAATGGCTCCAGCCGAATGGCAAACTCATAGTCGGCTCGCCGCTGGCCCAACAACCAATGCGTAGCAACGAGCACATCATCCAAATCGTTTAGTAACCGAGTGTCTGCTTCCGCAGCTTTTCCTCTGTCCGATTTCACATAGCCAACAAAAAACTCGCCATGCCGTCTGGCCGCTTCATCAGCCAAATGGCGTTCAATCGCCAAGTCCTGCGCAAACACACGGACAAGAGGATGGAAGACATACTTTTCTGCCCCGGATTGTGTGTGGTTGAGCAGCGAAAGGCGATAGAGATACTGCAATCCCTCGCCGGCTTCGGCTTCATTGCATCCACCCGCAGCCGCAGCAGCGCGCACGGTGAAGCCGTCTTGTGCACACACACTGACAGAGGCGAGCAGATTAACTTCAGCTTCTTCGAGCAGTCGAAGGCTAAGCGAAAGTGACGCACGAACATCTAAATCGGAATAGCCACGTATCGAGAGTTTTTTCAGCCGCTCATGCTCGGCATTCAAAGATTCGGCAAAATCAGACAATCGGCGTGTCTTTTGCAGTTGCAACGTTGCGCCAATAATGCGGAGCGCTAGCGGAAGCCCACCGACAAGCGCAATGATTCGCTCTATGGCTTCCAACTCAGCAGCAACCCGATCACTTCCTAGTAACTTTTCGAGTAGTTCCCTCGAATCAAGTTCGGGCAAGGGCGCAAGTTTAATCTGACCGCTTTCTGGAACTCCGAGAAAGATTGGCAGCCCACGGTCTCGCGTCGTTATGATTACAGCGCATCTATCTCCGCCCGGCTGCAACGCTTTCACAGCAGCGTTATCGGCATTGTCAAAAATCAACAACGCTCGGCGATGCCGAAACGCATCTTGCATGATTGTCGCGGCGCTACGGCTATCCTCTGTATCAATCTCTTCTCCGACGAGGCGGGCAAATTCACGCGCAATAGTGTCAATCTCTTTTCCATCAACCCTCAGCCCAAAAACGCCGTCAGGAAACTCGTCTTTGTGCTGTTCAGCAAAATGACAAGCCAACGCAGATTTGCCGACCCCTCCCATACCTGCAACGCCGACAATCCCAACCATCTTTTGAACTCCTTGCTTAAGGAGTATCTGTTCTAATTTTTCGAGTTGAGCAATGCGCCCAACGAAACTTGGCGTGTCTTGCTGAGGGAGAATGAAAGGTGGAGGGTCACCAGGTTTTCTGGAGAGTCCTTTGACGACAAAGTCGCCATATACAATTCCAGGGCTGAAGGGACCGTGTGTAGTTATGCTGACTGGCTGATCATCCTTGTTCAATTTTGTAATCGCCTCCAACTTGACCGGGGCTAAAGTTGCCTTTTGTAAGAATATCCTCGTCTGATTTCGTAGATGTACTGACTGCGTTATCTGGCTCTGAGTCTTCATTAGAAGCAAAGGCTTGGCTCAAAATCTCTGGTGCAACTCGAACCGCATAGCTGCCGCCAACTTCCGCAGGGCTG
>CAYLJQ010000227.1:0-9630 GCA_964383955.1 uncultured Heliomicrobium sp.
GCCAAAGACAAATTGCGCAAGCTAACGGATTCGCCTCCCAACACAGCACCGGAGCGATCAATAAACCGGCGCAAAGCCTCCTTGGCTTCAATCTCGCCGAAAACGCCGGGCTTTGTGTTGATGTTGATTCGTCCCGCCAGTTCGGCTGGCAACGCGCGCGGCGTGTTCAGCACTGGCATCAAATCGGGTTTGACTTCCGGCAACCTCCATTCAGTCAAAAATCGTTTCCAAGCTTCCAGCAAAGCTAGCTGGCGTTCAGGCGTGTCTTCGATGACGGGCGGATAAATGTTTTGCTGTTGCGGAGTATTTGTCGCGACTTGCCCAGGAGCAGCACAGCCCCCCAAGCAGAGAATCAGGCAAATGATGAAGCTCATTCTTTTCATACGCGGGATGATTTCACCGTGCTTTTTCAAAAGCAAGACGCTGTGTTGACGTCTACTAGCGCCAACCGTATTATTTCCGCGCTCACTGGCCCTAATACCCAAATGCAGTTTCATGAAAGGCATCCCCGCCTGCGATTCGTCTCGCCTAATAGTTGTTATTGGCGCCTAAATCCGAATAAAGCCTGAGGCTTGATTCGCCTTGAATAGGAGATTCATACGTGAAGAAAAGATTAGCCCTACTGCTTGCATTGTCATGTTTACTTACATTGCCCTTGTTGTTGCCCGCAACATCAGCACAGGCAAGAAAGCTGATGTCCAGCGTTGTCACCAAGACAACAGCATATTTTGTTCCTACGGTAACAGCTCAGAACTCCCCTTGGCCGTCCATAGCGGACCAATTGGCCCAGGTCAAAGCGAAACCAGGCACAGCGTTCGAGCAATTGATCAGAGACAATCAGGAATTTGGAATGCTTCGCCTGGATGAAGCGGGTGACAAACGCAGGCTGCCTCCGTGGGTTCGGGTTTGGTGGCGTAAAGCCCATCCTGAATTGGTTTATTCCTCGACTGATCCGACGGGCGGGTATCCGCTGGTGTTGAAAGAAATTGTCGAATGGATGGAAAATCATCAGGATTTGAATCCGGCACCAGCCGATCCGTCCTTTCCGCCACCCAGCACAAATAGCATCGAGGCGACGGTAAACGGCGAACAACGAATTTCCGGACCGCAAACTACACCGCGCAGCGAATCCGACATTCGCATCAACTATTTTGATCCGACAAAAATTTTGTCGGCGTCGAACGCCATTGTCAGCAGCGGCCATCAGGCGGTTTTTTATTCGACGGACAGTGGCACGAACTGGGGGCAGACGTCTTTACCCTTTACCGCCAGCGATTCGGTTCATTCAGATCCTACGGTTGACTGGACTTCCGATGGACGAGGCTGGTCGTCAACGCTTGGCATTCAAGGCGGTACGTTGCGGTTACGCAATTACTTCACCACGGACAATGGGGCGAACTGGACGTTTGAAGCAACTCCTTCCGGTTCGCAAACCAGCGTGGACAAGCAAATGGTGTGGGTGGATCACAATCTAAGCTCGCCTTTCTTGAATCAACAATACGCCATTTGGCACAACGGAACGCCGGCGTTTGTCAGCCGTCGCACCGCTGGCGTGGCTGGCACCTGGTCCGCGCCGCTTCAAATTACCGGAGCGGAAAGCACAGGCACAGCCATCGGTTCCGACATCAAAACCAATAGCGATGGGGAGGTTTTCGCCTTCTGGCCTACAACGGGCAATCGGCGCATTTTCGTCTCCAAATCCACCAACGGCGGCACGACTTACGGAACACCGGTTCAAGTCTCGACGACTTTTGACGGATTCGACATTGGCGTTCCTTCGTTCAACGGACGCCGCGCGCTGATTTATACATCGTCGGCAGCGTACAAAACGCCGTCGAAAAACCTGGTGTATACGACTTGGACGGACTTGAGCGGCGATTCAGGCTGCACGTCCGCGGCGAACGAACCCGGCAGCAACGTGGCTTCAACCTGCAAAACACGCATCTGGTTTTCACGTTCGACTGATGGCGGTGCGACTTGGTCAACCCCGGTCAAGATCAATAACCAGGCTGGCCTGAACGATCAATTCAATCAGTGGCTGGTCGTGGATGAAACGTCCGGTGCGCTGGCAATCATGTATTACGACACGGTTTCCGACGCCGGGCGCAAGAAGGTTCACGTTTATTATCAAGGCTCATTCAACGACGGCGTGACCTGGTCTGCGCCGCTTCAGGTCACCACTGCTGAAACCGATGAAACATCGAGCGGGTCGGACGGCGGTAATCAGTTTGGCGATTACAATGGTTTGTCCGGGTACGCGGGCATCTTCTTTCCTTCGTGGACGGATCGCCGCACCGGCGGACGTGAAGAAATCTGGACTGCAAAAATCAGCGACGCGGCTTGCACAGCGCCAGGCGCGCCAACTATTGGAACAGCAACCGCCACTGCTCCTAATCAATTGCAAGTGACTTGGTCCGATGGCTCGCCGTCATCCGCCGGTTTCAATGTATACCGTGCAGTCGGAACCTGCGCTTCGCCGGGCGCATTCACGCGAATTGCAACGAATGTTGCCGGCTCGCCGTTTACCGACACAACGGTTTCCGGCGGAACGACATACTCTTATCGAATCACCGGTCTGGATATCACCGGCAATTGCGAATCGCCCCAATCGTCTTGCGCACAGGCGACAGCGACAGGCGCGTGCATTTTGCCGCCCACTTTTGCGGGACTGGGCAGCGTGGCCAATGCCGCGTTAGCAACCTGCACACTCAATCTGACGTGGTCGGCGGCGACGGCCAATTGCAGCGGGCCAACCACCTATTCAATCTATCGCGCCACAACTTCCGGCTTCACTCCCGGACCCGGAACCTTGATTTCCACAACCAGTTCGACCAGTTACACCGATAGTGGCGCGCTGATGAGCGGAACGACCTATTATTACGTCGTTCGTGCAACCGACACTTCTAACGCCATTACTGACATCAACACGGTCGAAAAGAGCGGAACGCCCACCGGACCAGTCAGCTTGAGCACCTTGACGGAAACGTTTGAAGGCGCGTTAAGCGGTGGAGGTTTTGATAATCCAGGCTGGACGCATCAGGCGATCAGCGGAGGAGTGGATTGGGTTTGGTCAACTGCTCAATCACAGACTGCGACGCATTCGTGGTTTTCCGCCAGCCAAACTGCGATTTCAGAGCGCGTGTTGATGACGCCGGTCTTCGGAGCCAATGCCAGCACGACATTGAGTTTCTGGCATACCTTCGACTTTGAAACCAATACTGGCGGAACGACCTTTTATGACGGTGGCACACTGGAATACACCACCAATGGCGGAGCGAACTGGACCGTTGTCCCGGATGCCAATTTCACTGCCGGACTGTTCAACGCAACGATTAGCTCCGGCTTCAGCAACCCGATTGCCGGATTACGCGCCTGGGGCGGAGGAACCGTCGGTGCGATGACGCAGGTGACGGTCAATCTGGCCTTTCTGGCTGGAAACAACGTCATGCTGCGTTGGCGTGAAGGCGACGACAGCAGCGCAGCCGATGTCGGCTGGTTCGTGGATTCCGTGACCATCGCCAACGCAGGTGTGCCCGGTTCTTGCGTCCCGACCGGCGGCTGCCCAACCATCACCATTGATCCGGCGACATTGCCCGCAGGCTTTGTCGGCACGGCCTACAACCAGCCGCTGAGCGCCAGCGGTGGAAGCGGCCCTTATACTTTCACGCTGGATTCAGGCTCTTTGCCCGGCAATGTTAATTTGACTGGCGGAGCTTTGGTCGGCACGCCAGATACCACAGGCGTCTTTAACTTTGTCATCAAAGTCACTGACAGCATGAAATGCACGGCGATGCGCAATTACACCGTGGTCATCAGCGGAGCAGGCTTGATGTTCTATCCGCTAACGCCCTGCCGCATTCTGGATACGCGAAACCCGCCCGGCACTCCGCTCGCCGGTGGAAATACGCTTACCCAGGTTGCTCGCGGTATTTGCGGAATTCCGGTGACGGCTCAGGCGGTTGTCGGCAATGTCACGACTGTGAATCCTGCGCTGCAAGGCTTCCTGACGGTCTTCCCCAGTGATGCAATGCAACCATTGGCATCCACCACCAACTTCCCTGCCAATGCGGTGTTGAACAACGTCTTTACAGTGGGGTTGGGGAATGCCGACGGCGCATTCAAAATTTTCGCCTCCAATACCACACACGTTGTTGCAGATGTTTCGGGATATTACGCGCCTCCCGCTCCTGGCGGCTTGTATTATCACCCGCTGCCTCAACCTTTGAGATTGGTGGATACCCGGCCAAGCTCCCCTGCCTGCGTGAATTCCGGCGTTCCGATAAATACCGGCGTTGCCATCACGTATCAAGGAACAACAACTTGCAGTGGCGTCACAATTCCGAACGGGGCGCTGGCACTGGTCGGCAATGCAACGACCGTCGGCCCAACCGGACAAGGCTTCATCACGATTTATCCGGCAGGGGTGGCAGCGCCTCTGGCGGCAAGCGGGAATTTCCAATCCGGCCAGACGCTTAACTCGCAGTTTTACACTGGGTTGTCTGGAACAGGCCAATTTTCCGTCATCACGTCCATTTCAGGCAGCGGCACAACTCATCTGGTTGTGGACCTGCATGGCTACTTCAGCGCGGAAGCGATGGATGCGAACGGATTGGGGCTGCTCTTTTCGCCGCTCACGCCAGCCAGGTTGCTGGATACACGCGCCGTCGCTACCGGGTGCTTTACGCCCGGAACCCCCATCGTCGCGCTGACCGACACATCACAACTGGCTCGTGGCACCTGCACGATTCCCGCAACGGCGCAGGCCATTGTCGGAAACGCCACTGTGGTTCAACCAACGGTCAACGGCTTCCTGACTTTGTGGCCAAGCAACGTAACCAGGCCTTTTGTCGCAAGCTCCAATTATGTTGCCGGGCAAATTCTGAATCGCCACTTCACCATAGGCTTGGGCACTGATGGAGAATTTAAGCTGTATTCCCTCAGCGGCACGAATCTGGTGGTGGATGTGTCCGGATATTTCGCGCCGTAAATTTGGCGAAACATCGATCCTTCTTTCAACGCGCAAGGTTTCAACCGAAGCCTTGCGCGTTTTTCTTTTTCTCACTGCGCCTTTGCCAGGATTGGCAGCCGCATCTTTTTGGCTCCGCGCTGAAGGCGCGATGGATATTAGCCGGTGGTGAAGCCACCAGAACCGCGTCAATATTGGTTTTGCGTCCCGGCGGGAACGCCGGGGCTTCGCAAGTCGCTATAAAAACTTTGGGCAGGCCGTTGTGGCCTGCCCAAAGTTTTTACTGCGTCAGCCCAATGCGTTTCAATAAATCGCCAAATTTCGGCAGTTTGCGAAGTGGTTCAAATACTGGCTCGACTTTTAATTCAACCATTCCGCCATCTTTTTCGGCCAAGCCTTTTTCCAGGGCAGCCATCGCCAGATCGGTTTCGCCAAGCCGCGTGTGCAACGCGGCCATGGATGACGAAGGCACGTATCGTTGTGTTGCTTGTTCGTTCAGATGCTCTAGCTCACGCCGCCAGAAACCAGCTTCATTTGATTCAGCATACGCTTTTTTCAGTGAAGTTAGATATTCGCCGCGTTCGCCCATCAGCAGTTTAGCGCGCAACAATTCCACGACGGCATCCTGCTTTTTGCCGGTCTGCTCGAAAACCAAACCAAGACTGGTGTGCGCCGGAGCGTATTTGTCGTCTATCGCCAAAGTCTTTTTCAGATGCTCTGCCGCGTGGTCGTAATTTTTGGCGTAATACTGAATCGCTCCGATTGCCTGATTCACAGGCAGCGAACGGGGATCCAGCGAACGAGCTTTCCAGACTTCCGTCTCAGCTTCATTGTGCCGCCCCATCAAGGCTAAGAATTCGGCGTAGCGCTGATGCGCCACCGCACTATTGGGATCAAGTTCGATAGCGCGCTTGAATTCGCGTTCCGCCATCGCAAAGTCCCAGTCATAGCGAAAGTTGACTTTTGCCAGCGTCAAATGCGCGTCCACCAGATTGCCATCGGCTTTCAGCGCCGCCAGCGCAACCTGTTTGGCTTTGGTCATGCTTTCTTGCGGCGTTTCGCCATCTGATCCAGCAGCGTGACAAGCGGCGCAACCGGCAACTGCTTCGGCATACCGGGAGTCTTTACCCGCCGCCGCTTCAAAAAATTCGTCGGCTTTCTTCATCGCATCAGGTGTTCCCTGATTCCAGTAATAGCGGCCTTTCAAATACAACTCGTATGCTTCGGCGTTTTCAGTTCCAACTTTGGCAAGCGAGTTTGAGTTGGATTCGGCAAAGCGAGGCCGCAGTTTTCCAGCCAGTTTCTGTGTGATTTCTTCTTGCAGCGCCAGCAAATCAGAAGTTCGCCGGGTGAAGTTGTCGCCCCAAATCTGGCGGCCATTGCGGGTGTCAACCAGTTCCGCATTGACGCGAACTTCATTGCCTCGGCGGGTCAGCCGCCCAATCAATACGGCTTTAACCTCCAACTCCTGCCCAACTTTGCGCGCGTCTTGCTCCTTGCCTTTGTATTGAATGACGGCGTTGCGCGAACTGATGCTCAATTCCGGCAGTTCCGACAAGGTGTTGATCAAACTTTCCGTAATGCCTTCGGTCAGATATTCGGCTTCGGAATCCTGAGTTTCATTGATGAACGGCAACACGGCGATGGAATCAACCGCATCGCTGCCGCTTGCAGCGCGCCAGGTCAGCGCAATCACAATGATCGCCAGTGCAACCACAGCCAGCAGCGCGTAAACCAATTTGCGGCTGCGTCGCGGCGGTCCCACAATTTTCGTGGTTTCGCTGACCGTGCTAGATGCAACCTGGGAAATGGTTTGCGGGGCCGGTTGCGGCGAAAAAGTCGCAACAGGGGCAATGCTGGTTTCAAAACTTTGCTCCGGCAAGTTCTGCTTTCCACTGGCTGTCGTTGCGGGCGCAAGGTTAACAGCGTAACTGGTGGCAAAATCGTCTGAAGCGGCCAGGGCTTTTTCGTCGGAAACCAGCGGCTTTGGCGCTTCGTTTGTTGGCAGCTTCAGTGGAAGCGTTTCGGCAGTTTCATCGGCTTCGTCGGCATTCAGACCGAGCAAATCAAGCCGCGCTTTGACGCGCTTCAAATCGCTCAGCACTTCCTGCGCGGTTTGATAACGCTGCTCTCGATCTTTGATCAGCATGCGGCTGACGATGCGTTCCAGTTCCAGCGGAACATTCGGCAATTGCGCGGATAACTTGGGCGGCTCGCTAACTAACAAAGCAGCAATCATGTCGCTGGTTGTTGCGCCTGTGAACGGGCGTCGCTTGCAAACCAGTTCGTACAGCACAATTCCCAAACTGAAAATATCCGTTCGTCCATCCACACGCTGGCCGCGTGCCTGTTCAGGCGACATATAAGCCACCGTGCCAATCACCAGACCAGGCTGCGTTTCCAGCAGCGATTTCGTAATGGCGTCTTGATCGGCTGCCAAATCCCCGGTCGAAGTTTGTTCAGTCAGTTTGGCCAAGCCGAAATCCAGAATCTTCACGTATCCGTCCGGCCGCACCATGATGTTTTCCGGCTTGATGTCGCGATGGGCAATGCCAACGCTGTGCGCTGCTTGTAAGGCGCTGGCCGCCTGGACAATGACATCCAGCGCATCCACCAACTCCAACTGGTCGTCGTTCATCTGCTGGCGCAGAGTTTCGCCTTCGATGAATTCAGTGGCGATGAAATGCAAATTTTCGTGTTTGCCGACTTCATAAATCGTGATGATGTTTGGATGATTCAACGAAGAAGCCGACTTCGCTTCTTGCTCAAACCGCCGAACCCGATCCGAATCTTGCGTGAACTGTTCCGGCAAAACCTTGACAGCGACTTTGCGGCCTAGCGATGAATCTTCGGCCAGATAAACTTCACCCATGCCCCCTGCGCCAATTTTGTTCAGAATGCGATACCGTGCGATGAGTGAGCCTGTGGAAATGGTCATCAGAAGCTCCGACAAGATTTGAGGAGCGTCCTCGAACCGAAGGCGTTGCCTATTGTCCGCGAACGCTCCCCAAATGAATTTAACAACTACGACTTCTTCTTATTCAGCATATTGCATGTTTCAAACGCCGCTGCCGGATTCACAGCGGAAGTGCCTTCTTCGACGTGGCGAATGATTCCTTCTTTATCAATCACGAAGGTCGCGCGCATGCCGAAGCCGGTGTTTTCATTGAAAACGCCGTATTGTTTGACGACTGTCCGCTTGAAATCGCTGAGCATTGGGAACGACAACCCTTTGGTTTCAGGAGCCAATTCTTCCGACCAATGTTTGAGAGCAGGAACGCTATCAACGCTGAGGCCGAAAATTTGAGTGTCTTCGTCGGTGAATTTCGCAATATCAGCCTGATATTGCTTCATTTCGCGCGTTCAGCCACCGGTAAAGGCCAGCACAAAGATGGCCAGCACGACTGTCTTTTTCCCCTTGAAATCGCTCAGCTTGTAAGTCTTGCCATCCGTGCCCGGCAAATTGAATTCGGGCGCGACATCGCCGACTTTTAAGTGAGTTTTGACCGCAGGTGGTTGCGCGGCTGGTTGCCCAGCCGGAGGTGATGTTTGCTGAGCCATCGCTGACACCGGCACTGCCAGTAGCAGCAGACTCAGCCCTAGAAATTTCTTGAGCATCGTATTGTCTCCTTAGAATGTTAGGTTGTCGAAACGTTTTGGTTCGAAGATGCTCAACATTAGACCTCACCGCTTACCTTAACTGCAAATTGCGACGACAAGAATTGACCTAGGTATCTCGTCTGAGATTCCGCACTCACTCCAGTAATTTTGACACGTCATCTAAATAATCCTCCCGACCAATTAGGCTATTCGAAGGATTCTTAACCGCGTTTTCAGCATGTATGGCAATTCTTGTCAAAATCTCTTCGCTCTCCTGATTGGTTAAGATCAGATCGTTTGTACGTATAAAATCGACGAATCGGATTTTGTACGTCAAGGTTTTGTATGCATACAAGAATTCGGCAAATACTTCTCCAGTAACCTGGCCATTTATTGCCTCCATCTGCCGCTTCCATTCTCGCTTATCAAAGCGCCTAGGCCGGCTATCTTTAACAATTATCCCAATCATAGGTCCAAATACCGAAATAACAACAATCAACATCAAGAATAAGGAAATAAGCCTGCCACTTTCTCCTTTTCCATTAAGCCAAAGGGAAAAACCAGCTAATAACATAATCCCTGCTATGGATAGAACCGGAGTCAATAGCTCTTTCGCCAGTTTTAGCCAATTTTCCACAAGCCATTCCCTAGCTTTACTACTTCCAGAGATAAACTTTCTGAATATTATTTGGGGTAGTTGCATCCCTATTATCAATGGAAAGAAAGGCCAAACAGGAAAACGCATGTATGCTCCTTGCAATGCAAGTTTCCGGGCGGTAATAGGCCATAAGGTAACGTAGACAAAAATACCCATAGCGCAATGATCAAGAACAGATAAAACCCCAATCATGGTTATGATCATATACGGCATTGTAAGCATCATAAAAGGCGTCATATCGGCACCGACACGTTCGATTCCACTTCTAGCTCGAAGAGCCAGTCTAGTGCCAATGGGCACGGATCCAAGACACAAAATTATGATAGCTCCCAAATTCCATGTCATAAAACCCCATTGCTTAAAAAAGACATCATTTAAAAGAGCAGTAAATAACACCTTGAATATT
>CAYLJQ010000228.1:0-9628 GCA_964383955.1 uncultured Heliomicrobium sp.
CGGAGCGTAAATGGCAAAAGCAATAAAGGCTCCGGTCTTATCCAGCGAACCGGCCTGAAACTGCGAACCTACGCCATAACTCAAGCCTTCTTTCTGGCGAATGCGAACCGCCAGCCGCGAATTCAAAAATCCGCCGCCGAGCATGTAATTGCCCAGCACCAGCGCCGGAAAATCCGGGTCGTCGTCGCGCAGGTTCAGATTCTGTCCGGCGACGAAAAAGGCGTTGGCTTTATCGGGCGCTTCCAGGCTGCGGTTGATCGCTGCGACGTCATTGAATTTGTCGGCAATGCGCGTGTAAGGCATTTTGCTCTTCCATCCGCCGAACAAATCGCCTGTCAATTTGGCAATTTCCTTTTCGTCAAAATCGCCCACAACCGACAACTCGCCATTCCCTGCTCCGTAAAAGTCAGCATAAAACTTCTTCACCTGATCCAGCGTCACAGCCTTCACATCGGCAACAGATTCGTCAGGGGTTGAAGTGTAGCTGACATGCCCTTTCGGATATGGGCGCAGATGGCGCATTGCTTCGACGATGGCCATTTGCTGCGGATCACTGCGTTGCGCTTCGATTCCGGCCAGTTGTTCCTGCTTGAGCTGCTCGAACTCATCCGCCGGGAACGCCGGTTCGCGCAAAATTTCCGCCACCAGCTTCATGACTGCTGGCAGATTTTCACGCGTGGTTTCAATGCTGGCAAACGCCGACGTTGGGCCGCCATCAACCGTAACGCGCGCTTTCAGTTTGTCGAACTCGTCTTTGATCTGTTGCCGTGTTCGTTTGGCTGTGCCGCGCATCAGCATCGAACCGGTCATGCCTCCGGCAGTGTCGCGATTCATCAGACTTTTTTCGTCGCCGAAATGCAGCGTCAGGTTCGCGACAACCGTATTGCCGCGCGTTTTCTTGGTGACAAAGGTGTATTTGATTCCGGCGGCGCTGGCGCGAACGGCGCGCGATTCGATGTTGGCCGGGGTCGGCTCAAAGGCTTCGCCTTCGGCGACTTTGGCGTCGCCTTTGTAATCTTTGACCAACGCCAGCACATCAGGATTAGCGGGAATTTCGGCGCGTTCGGGTTTGGCAGTCGGCATGAACTGCCCCAAAGTTCGGTTCGATTGTTTCAGGTACGTGGTGGCGACGCGCTGAACATCTTCTGGCGTCAGCTTGCGAATGCGGTCGCGCGTGAGGAACAACAACCGCCAGTCGCCGTAGCCGATCCACTCGCTCATTTCCAGGCCAACGTCTTCCACCGAATTCAGCTTCAATTCGATTTCTTTCAGCAGATTGGTTTTGGCGCGTTCGACTTCTTCTTTGGTGACGGGATTTTTGGCAATGTCTTCGACAACTTTCAGCAAAATGTCACGCGCTTCGTCCAGCGCTTGTTCCTGGCGAAGCTGCGCTCCAACCATAAACAAACTGGGTTCGCCGAAAATGAAGGGATAGCCGAAAACGCCGGCGGCCTTTTTGCTTTCCACCAGCGCCTTGTGCAAACGGCCTGCGGGCTGTTCGGTCATGATTTGCAGCAGCGCATTGGTGGCAGCCGTATCCGCGTGCGAACTTCCTGGCACGTGATAAGCCGCGGCGACCAATTGCACATCGCCGACACGTCGAACAGTCACGCTGCGTTCGCCGTCCTGCGTCGGTTCGTCGGTCCAAATTTTCTGCAACACGCGGTCGGGTTTCGGCAGCTTGCCAAAGTAATCGGCGACCATCGCCAGCGTCTTGGTTTCGTCAATCTTTCCGGCAACCAGCAGCACGGCATTGTCGGGTTGATAGTACCGGCGATAAAAAGCCTGCAAACGATCAATCGGCACGTTTTCAATATCGGCGCGCGAACCAATCGTGGACTTGCCATAGTTGTGCCACAGATACGCCGTCGAGTAGATGCGCTCCAGCAGAACTCCGAAAGGATCGTTTTCGCCCATTTCGAATTCATTGCGGACGACGGTCATTTCACTGTCCAAATCTTTTTTGGCGATGAAGGAATTGACCATGCGATCCGATTCCAGATCGAGCGCCCATTTCAGGTTTTCTTCCGTCGCCGCAAAGGTTTCGTAATAGTTCGTGCGGTCGTACCAGGTGGAACCGTTCGGGCGCGTTCCGTGCGAAGTCAATTCTTCCGGAATGTTTTTATGATTCGGCGTTCCTTTGAAAACCAGATGCTCCAGCAAATGCGCCATTCCGGTTTCGCCGTAATTTTCGTGCTTCGATCCGACCAGGTACGTGATGTTCACCGTGATGGTCTGTTTCGACTGGTCCGGAAACATCAACACCCGCAACCCGTTTTTCAACCGGTATTCGGTGATGCCTTCGACAGAGGTGACGCGCTCGACGCCAGCGGGCAGCGCGGCGGGCGATTGCGCGTTCGCAACGGCAACCAGCAGGACGGCCAGCACCTGCAAACTTAGACAAGGGCGCAGCAATTTGCGCCAGTTGAGAATACTTTTCATGGTCAGTGACGACTCCTTCTGTTCAACAAGTTAGGGTTGCAGATTCGCAAAGAAAGGATCACGGTCAACATGCCTGCAACGTTTCGCGGGCATTATACGCCATCCGCCTGAAAGAGTTTGAGCCCTCATCTTTCAATCGAGACTTAGCCGCAGTCGTCCAAGAAATTCGCCGCAACAAAGATCGTGTCTCTGTTGCGGCGTGGATTGGTTTCCAGTTTGTTGTTATCAATCGGACGAATCAATAACACCATTCAACAACACCGGCTTTCTGGCCGTTGTTGATGATCTGGCAATCGCCGATTCGCGTGTTTTGCGCTGCGCCCAGATCTGAACCAAGCACTGCGCTTTTGAACCCGACGCGTCCCAGCGCGCCGATGCGCGAATTGAAGAAAACAGATTTCGCTCCCAGACGGAAGCCAAAGCCTGCCACGGTGGTATTGCTGCTGTAAGTATTTGGTCCCCCGTGAACCAGACTGCCGGATTCAAATCGCCCGTTGCCGCTGATTTGAATCGCGGTGTGTTCCAACGCGTGAAATGTCACGCCCGATCCCATAAAAGAAATCGGCCCAAGCACAAAGGGAGAACCTTCGTCGGCGCGCAAACTGTCACGCGATCCCATCACGTCATCCAACTGCGCCAACGAATTCGACAGCAGCACTGCCCCGACGATTCGGTTGCGGAAATTCCCATCCTGAACGGGCGTGCCATTCAGCGTCGGAACACGTTTGTCGTGATTGAACGCGGTCGAAGGGTTCGTGTTGATGCCGGTAATTTCTCCCGCGTTCAAATGCGAATACGTATCGGCAAATGCCACGTTGACTTCGATCACGCCGTGCATGAAAGCGCGGTCGGCTTCCACCAGTTCAGCGACTTTGCCAAGCGCCGGATCGTCGGCTTCGGCCTGTGAGGTGACGTTTTTGCCAGGCAGAACTTTGAAGCCGGATTTGAGGGTGATGCCCGGCGCAACACGAGCCAGATGCGTCACCATTGCATCCATTTCGATCTTTGCGCCGTCCACTTCGGAATTGAAGCCGACAAAGCTTGGGCAATGCGCTTCGCCATTCGGGCAATGGCCATGTTCGCCGAGTTCCGCATCGCCTTTGACCGTAGCGCCGTGCGCCAAAATCACCAGTTCGCCCAGATGGATGTCGCCTTTGGTCGCTTCCAAAGTAACATTGTCCTGAATGTTCGATTCGGCTCCGACGCTGATCACGTGGCCTGCATCCGTCAGTAAGGTTGCGAACGGGCCGACAAAAACTTCGTCACCGAGTGTGGCTTTTGAACTGACCTGTGCGGTCGGATCAGTGAAATGACTGCCTGCCGCTTGGGATTGGAAATTAAACCAATGGGCGATCAACAGCCCTGCGCAAATGCTCAGCAAGCTGAGCCATAAAACACGTTGGGGGAATGTTTTTAGCATTTTTGTCCTCTTGTTTGTGGGTTAATGGCACCAGAGTTTTTTTGAGACAGATCGTTAAGCTGTCTCGCTTTACGGCTCATCACCGCTTGGTGGATGAGTTGTTCGGACGAGTAGAAATTGGCTTGGAACCGGCTGATTCAGCAGTTGCCGCTTTGCTGGCGTCCATCAGCGGCGACCATAACGTGACGCGGTTTTCGGACAGAACTGCGCGCACGCGGTAAGCAAGTTGCCCTGAAATACTGGCCAGCATCAATTCACGATTGTAAAAGCCTTTTGATTTTTCGTTTTTGCCTTTGGCGACTTCCACACGGAAACAGGGTTCAGCCTGACGGCGCAGCTTTTTCGCAGAACCTTCACCGGTAAATGTCTCAAGCTCATATTCGACGGCTTCGGGATATTCCTTCCAGCAGAGCTTCCAGTATGTTGTCCAGGCGATTTTTCCGTCAGGCAAATCTTTCGTTTCGTCTTCAAACGAACCGACGAGTCCTGTCAGGGATGAAGCAATGATTTTTGGAGATTCGGTTGGCGCAGGATTGCGCGGAGCCGGCGTAGGAGTGCCGGATTGCGGGAAATTATTGGTGGAAACAGTCGTCGCGTGCCCACTGTTGCAGCCTGTCGAAAAAACAATCAACAACAGCGCAAGCGCCGCTTTGCGATAAAAGAACATTGCCGGTACTCCTGGCGAAATTGTTTGGTAAACGTCGGATTGGCTGACGCAGTAAAATTCTGAATCAATCAATCCGACTTGTATTTGATCCGTCGTCTTCCTGTCAATAGTTTGGCGGGAAACAAGGATTCGCAGCCATCTTTATTTACGGGGCGAAGCTGCCGGAAACGTCAACAACAAGGTGGGTTGATGTCAGAGCGTAAATCTTGAACGCTCCGTCAGTTCCCAGGCCCACCGTGAAATGGCGGTTGAAGTTCACGCCTGCCGCGAAATTCAAGGTTGCCGCATTTGGTCGCGTCGCATTGCTCGGCCAGAAGGTCAGGAAGCCCTGGGCTGCCGGGCTGACGGTCGTCGCGTTGCCGACAATCGCTTGCGCCGTTGCTGGAATCGTGCAGGTGTTGCGTGCCGCTTGCGGCGTTTCGGTCGTTGCCGGAATTGATACGCCGGGGGTGAAGCAGGCCGTTTGCATCGGTCGCGTATCCAGCAACCGGGCAGGCGTCATCGGGCTGAACAGCAAACCGATGCCGGTCGTGTCTGACGCATCCGCGCTGTAATAGCCCGTCACGTCAATCACTAGATCGGTTTGCTGCAAGCTGTAGATCGTGAAATTCCCTGATGGCGACAAGCCCACGGTAAACGGCGAGTTCAGCGTTTGCCCCGCCTGATAGTTCCCGCTGGCGATCAGAGGCCGCGTGGCGTTTGACGGAAACAAGGTCAAAAAGCCTTGTGCCGCAGGGCCAACCGTCGTCGCGTTGCCAACCAAGGCCAACGCCGTTGCCGGAATGCCGCAGACTGCGTTGCCTTGTTGCAGAACTTCCGTGTTGGCTCCAATCGGCGTTCCCGGCGTGGTGCAAGCCGTCTGCATCGCGCGCGTATCCAGCAACCGCACTGGCGCAGGCAGCGGATGGAAGAACAAACCGCCCGCTCCTGGCGGCGCGAAATAACCCGTGATGTCTACCACGACGTTCGTTGTGCTCAAACTGAACACGTTGAACGCGCCGTCTGCTGCGCCCAGTCCAACGGTGAAAACGTTATTCAAGGTCTGCCCCGTTTGGTAGTTCGTGTTGGCAGCTTGCGGCTGCGCGGCAGTGCTGGGGTAAAGCGTCAGGAAGCCCGGGGCAACCGGCCCAACGGTCGTGACATTGCCCGTCACGGCTGCGGCGTTCGCGGGAATGGTCAAGCTCTCACAAGTTCCACGTGCCGGAACCGTCAGCGAAGTTCCGCCGGTAATCGGCGTGTCCGGCGCCTGGCAAGCGCTCGCGCCCGCGCGCGTGTCCACCAGGCGAATCGGATGCGCCAGC
Source organism: uncultured Heliomicrobium sp. (assembly GCA_964383955.1). GTDB lineage: Bacteria > Acidobacteriota > Blastocatellia > RBC074 > RBC074 > RBC074. The sequence continues at coordinate 5,831 of CAYLJQ010000228.1, forward strand.
GGATAAAACTGCAATCCGGTGCCGCTGATGACCACGGTATAGGCGCGCGTGCCAAAACAAATGCCGCCGCTGTCTGTGGCTTTGATCGAAAAGTTGAACACGCCTGTCGTAGTCGGCGTGCCGGTCAAGCTGGCCCCGACAATGTTCAGCCCGGCCGGGAACGCGCCCGAATTCAAGGTGAAGGTGTACCCCGGCGTTCCGCCCGTCGCACTCAGCGCTTGATTGTACAAAGTACCGACAAACCCATTCGGCAACGTCGGCGGATTGACCGTGATTGCCAGACACGAAACATTGAGCGTGAAGCTGGCATCGGTAAACACACCGCAATTGTCCGTGGCGCGAATCGTCACGGTGTAACTGCCTGCTGGAACATTGTTCGGTACCGTCACAACGCCCAGGCTGTTGACGGTGATTGTGCCCGGCGCAGTCGAAGGCGTCACGCTTTGCACAACAATGCTGGCCACTGTGCCGTCATTATCGCTGGGACCGGTCGCCGGATTGACCAACAGCGATTGGCCTGGAACCGTCGTTTGCGGACTGCTGTAGCTCAAAACCGGTGATGCGGTTGTCACCGTTACCGTAAAGCTGCAACTTGGCCCGGAGGCGACAGAACACGTGACCGTGGTGACGCCAACAGAGAAAAACGAGCCAGAGGCAGGCGCACATGCAACAGCACCGCATGTGCCGCTTGTTGTTGGCGCAGAATAGTTCACGACAGCTCCGCATTGATTCGGATCAATCGGCTGCGTCACGTTCGTGGAGCACGTGATCGTGCAAGAAGACAAGGTTAAATAAACGATCGGTTGGTCGTGGTCGGAAATGCGCAGATCGTTTGCCAACTCATAATTTTTGACCGGGAAATCGGCGTCGTTGCGTATATGCGCGAAGCGGCTGACGAAAGCGAATGCAGCCTGGTTCACCAAAACCTGATCCAGCACCTGCGCGTTGCCATCGAAGGTGTATGAGTATCGTTGCGCCGACGTTAATAACATCGTGTCAACCAGATTGGTCAGATCGGGATTGACAAGGTCTGAAGACGCCAGCACCACCTGATTGGCAGGCGTAGGTGTTCCCTTGATTGTTCCCATCACATCCACATAACCATCGCTGACATTGAATGCGTTGTAATCGCCGACCGAAATAATGCGTTCGTTCGGGTCTGAGGTCTGGCGCGACTGAATGTAGTTGGCCAGGAATTCTGCCTGCTTGCGGCGCTTTTCGCGGACACGCGCGCCGGCAGTTCCAGTCCCACTTACTGTTTCATCATCAATGCCGTTGAGCGAGCGCAAATGGTTGACGATCACGGTGAAGGCAAATGTGCCGCCGCCTGGGATTGGAGCTGTCGCTCGCAAAACAAGCGGAGGCCGGTCGTTGAGAATATCTATCGAGCCATCGTTCGGGTCAGTGTAGTTGTAACAAGTACTCCCGGTGGTGTGGTCGCAGTTGGGCAACTCAAGCTGCGTTACATCAACGGTTGTGACGCGCGACTGCTTGACCAGAAAGCCGACATCAATGCCGCCGACGTCGTTGCCTTCTACCAGGTAAGCGAAGTAGTTCGGATTGGGAAGCCCGTCAATGCTTTGCGCATCTGCATTCACCTTCGCGGCGACGGCCTGCAACGTCGTCAAGTTTTCCATTTCCTCAACGCCAATGACATCAGGATAGCGCTGAAGTGTTCGGATGATGCGCGAAGCCTTGTCGAGCCGCTTGTTGAAAGCTGTTGTGGTCAGAACGGGATCGCTGATCCCCGGAGCATCCGTCGTGTCAAAGAATCGCTCCATGTTGAAGGAGACGATGGTCAGTTCATTCGCGTTTGGCGCAGGCGCGGCAGTCGAACCAGGTTGCGTGCCGGGCACCAACGTTGTATCGGGCAAAATCGTGTACGCGCGGAACTGATAATCCAGCGGCCCTGTAACATTCGGAATCACTGTGCCGGCGGCCACGTCAACCGCAGTCGTGCCGGGCTGTCCATCGCCGTCCACGCGAATGCGCTCCGGATTTTCGTCAAACCGTGGAACGTTGGCGGGTGACCCGGCAGGCAGCGGGTCGCTGATATTGACGCCTGCTTCCCGGAAGGGACGCGCGACACCCGTGACGACGCCGTAAAAAACGTCGTTGCCACTGACAGTTGCATTTGGTTCGTTAATCGTTCCGTCCGTCGGAGCAATAACGGTCAGGGATGGCACCGTAACGCGCATTCCCTCAAATTCTTCAAGCGTGTCGAGCGGGTTTGACGTGCTTGATGGAGCAGTCGTGTTCGCCACCGTCAGCGTGATCGGCGCAGGCAATGGATTTCCGGTTGAAAGTAAACTGGTTGTCACGGTGCCGGAAATTTCCGTAATCGGCGGGCTGTTTGGATCGGAAGTGAAGACGAATTCCTGAACCGTGCCGTTGACTTGAACAAGATTTCCGACGACCGCTGCCGCCGGAATGGTTCCGGCTGTGAAAACAAAAACGCCTTCGGACGTATTCGGATCGGCATCAACCGTTGCGTCCGGCTCCTGGATGAAAAAGCCGCCGGAAGTGCCAGACTTAATGCCTGTGACAATGCCCGACGTGATGATGCTTTGGCCTGCAAAAGGCGAGGCGCTGCCATTCCCTTGAATGTCGTGAATCTTAGTCAGCGAAACATCGTCGTTTGTGATTGTGCCAAGCCCCTGCACGTCGCCTGCTGCGGCACCTGTGACGTTTGTCAGGTTCACGAAAAAGGTTTCGTTTGGTTCCGTCGTCGTATCGCGATTGACGGTTACGCTGAAATTGTATGGCCCGGTTGATCCCATCGGAATCGTTTGCCCCGTAAGGCTCTGAGCGACGTAATCATTGTCTTCGCTGCCTGGGTTGCCATCTTGGGCTGTGCCATCAGCAGTGGCGATGTCGAAAGTGACATCGGTAAGCGCCGCGGTGTTGAGCGTGACTGCAAACGTGAAGGTCGTTGTGCCGGGCGGATTTCCTTCTGCCTGGGTCACATCATTGATGTTGAGCGTTGGCGTTACCGGCCCTCCGTTGGGCGTCAGCGAAAAATCATCCACCGCCAGGCCATCGTCCGAGCCTGAGGCATCGGCGTCCGTCCAGCGAATCCAAAACACTGTGCCGCCAGGGATGTTCAGGGACGAAATTGTCGAAGACAAAGCGGTGCGGTTGGCGGCAGCGTTCCCGTCAAGCGCGCCAGCCGTGCCAGCAGTGACAGGCGGATTGAAGTCGAGCGCGTTAACATCAATCCAGGTACCGGTCGTCAGGCTTGTCGCATCAGTGCTGTATTGGAAGTCTATGCGATCGGCGTTCGGACTATGCGTGCCGCCGAACCGCCACTGTTCCCCTGTATAAGCAATGGAAAGTGAGGTGATCGTGCTGCCTGTGTTGTTGGTAAAGCTGGCACCGATGGTGGAAGCAAGATTCCCGCTTCGCAATTGGCCGAAAGCCCGCTCTGTGCCGGCTGTCGCGCCGTAGCTGTATGTGTCTCCGGAATTGCTGGCGCCATTATTGGCCGTGTAGGTTGTATTTGCGTTCGCAAGCGACTCGCTGAAATCCCAGCCATTCGGCACCGTGCTTGAAGTGCTGCTATTGGCCAGCGTGTCAAAATTTTCTGTGTACGCCACACCGGAAGTCATCAGGCTGATCGAGCCTGCGGCTGACGTCGAAGCGAGACGCCACCCGATCCCCCCTGCGAAAAGCAGCAGGGCGGCCAGCGATAACGCTATTACCTTGGTGTATTGTGGAAACAATTTCACTTGGTGAAACCGCTTTTGGGTAGATTGCGAAAAGATATTCAATGAGTAACGCATCAGCCTTTCCTTCGGG
>CAYLJQ010000229.1:0-9621 GCA_964383955.1 uncultured Heliomicrobium sp.
GTGCCCAGAATCGGTCTGCCAAGCGGATGCTTCGGATAAAAGTTCGAACAGAAAAGATCGAAGATCAAATCATCCGGCGTGTCTTCAACCATTTTGATCTCTTCAATAATCACGCCGCGCTCTTTTTTCAGCTCATGCGGATCGAAAGCGGGGGAAGTCACCACATCGGCAATCAGATCAAAGGCTTGCGGCAGATGTTCGTCCAGCACATTGTCGTAAAAACCAACCATCTCTCGCCCTGTGAACGCGTCCAGATTTCCGCCCAGCGAATCGCCTTCCGCCGCAATCTGGGCGACTGAACGCCTGCGCGTGCCTTTGAACAGCGCATGCTCAATGAAATGCGTCAGCCCATGCCGGTCTTCGGTTTCGTGCCGGGAGCCGCTGCGAAGAAAAACTCCGAAGCTGACTGAGCGCAGATATGGCATTTGTTCCGTCAACACGATCAGCCCATTGCTGAGTTGGGTTTTACGCACGTTGAATTTTAGATCGTTGATTGTTTGTTTCGCTGCTTTTGGTTTCATAAGTCGTTATTGAAGACACGCCATAATATGCCAGCAGCTTGACTCGTCTCAAACCCGGTTCTGGATAAAAAGACGGAAGTTCATAATCACATCATCGTCCGCATATGTTTACTGTCCACGATTGTTGTCATCAATCGTGGACAGCCCCGGCTTAGAAATGTCTACAATCAAAGACAAGAATCTGTTGAGAAGAAGAGGCAAAACTGCTTTGAAGCTGGCTGAAGGATTTTTCTGGTCAGTAAGTCCTGTCATTTCTGTAATTACAGGAAAGATTTGTTTTTGGTTTTTCTGTGGCACAACCGTTGCTTTATGGCTAAGCGTAACGAGAAAGGAACAGAACGATGGTTGAAGGTTCCTGAAGATATTTGAAGCGATAGCGGGAGAATCAAAGTCGGGCTGCTCAAGCAAAAAGCAAACCTCACCTTTGTGCAAAGCTTTAGAGCGCAAATGGTGATTCTCCCCGAGTGCGAAAAGTTTGCAGGAGCGCTGCTCCTCAACGGGAATGTAGTTTCTGGCTAAAGTTAAGGATACGGGGGTCGGATTTAGTCGGGAATTACAGCTTCGACTCGCGCGCCTTACATCACGCAAGATACGGGGCACATTGTGTGGTGTAAGGGGCGCGGGTCGGCCTTAACCGGCCAAGTGAGTTGAGCGCGTAAAAAGATTCGTAGAAGTTTGAAAACAAGTTTGGAGCAAAGCTCCTCTCGAGTTTGTAGTTAGCGGCCTGAAGAAAACGGGGGTCGGATTTGGGCTGTTAACTGCATTTTCGATTCGCGCACCTTACGTCACGCAAGCAAGATACGGGGCACATTGTGTGGCGCAAGGGGCGCGAATCGGCCTTAACCGGCTGGTGAGTTGAGCGCATAAAAAGATTCGTAGAAGTTTGAAAACAAGTTTGGAGCAAAACTCCTCTCGAGTTTGTAGTCAGCAACCTGGAGAACACGGGGGTCGGATTCGGGGTGTTGACTGCATTTTCGATTCGCAGGCCGCGTCGTGCAGATAACGGGGCACGTTGTGCGGCGCGGTTTGCGGGTCGGCTATTAGGAATAAACCTGAGGGCGAGCGCCTGACGGTTTGATCTTGTGACTGACGGCTGGAAAAGACACGGGGGTCGGATTTTAGTTGTTAGTCACAAATGCGGTTCGTTGACTGCGTTACTTGGAGAACGGGGCACAACAAGTAACGTAGTTGACGAGCCGGAATTCCCAAACGCCGATTGAGTTGAGTGAAGCGCAAAATTGAAAAGAGATTGAGTTTTGTAGTCGCCGATTAAAGTTAAGGATACGGGGGTCGGATTTAGTCGGTGATTACAGCTTCGGTCCGTGGGCTTACGCGACGTGGGGAACGGGGCACACTGCGTTGCGTAAGTTCGCGGATCGAAAACCTACAATAATTGAGTTTGAAAAGTTGAGCGAGTTTGGAGCGTAGCTCCTCACGAGAATGTAGTTGCCGATTAAAGTAAAGGACACGGGGGTCGGATTTAATCGGTAATTACAGCTTCGACCCGCGCAACTTACGTCACGCAAGATACGGGGCACATTGTGTGGTGTAAGGGGCGCGGGTCGGCCTTCACAGGCCTGGTGAGTTGAGCGCGATGAAAAAGTTTTTTTGAGCGCAATCCCAAATTGCGCTGGCTGCTGGAAAGTTGATTCCCAATCAATCGGAAGGTGGCTGACGAAGCCCTCAAAATAAAGACCGCAAACACATCTATTCCCGCTATTGAGGACTTCTCCCGCTTGAAGTCCGAGGGCTTCACAATTTTTTACGCTGCACGAGAGTGCGAATCGGGTCCTCACCCCAGCATTAACAGGCTGTCGAATCACGATGTGATTTCGGCGGCCTGTTGCTGTTTTTGGGATCAATTAGGACTGAATCTTGCCCACGGACTCGCCCGCATGGTTGAATAGCCGCCAGAAGCGAGGAATAACAATTTGCCAAGACAAGTGATTGAGTCGGAAAAGATATTCAACGGTGCGGTCTTTTCCATTGAACGGGATCGGCTGAGAGAAGAAAACGGGTTTGAATTTGTCCGCGATGTCGTTCGCCACCCAGGCGGAGCTGGCTGTTTGCCGCTTCTGGCTGATGGGAGGGTTGTGCTGGTGAAACAGTACCGTCATCCAGCCGGTTGCGACTTGCTGGAAATACCTGCGGGCAAGATCGAAGCTGGCGAGCAGCCCATGGAATGTGCTGCCCGCGAACTTGAGCAGGAAGTCGGGTTTCGTGCCGGACGCATTGAGCCTCTTGCAGATTTTTATTCGACGCCGGGTTTTTGCGAAGAGCGGCTTTATGTTTATCTGGCGACTGAATTGACCGAGGTTGCACAGAACCTGGATCACGATGAATTCGTTGAGGTCGTTTACCTGCCGCTGGCTGAAGCCGTGGCAATGGCTGCCCGCAATGAACTGGAAGATTCAAAGACGATCATTGCTTTATTGCTGGCGGCTCAACGGGTCGGAATCGGTTAAAACTTATGTCAATTACAACTACTTATTGCCCCGCCTGTGGTCAGGCCATGCAAGCAGAACCGGGAAGCCTTTGTTCTCAGTGCCAGTCGGGTTCTCCCAGGTCTAGTGACAGCGTCGGCTGGGCCCCTGAAGGTCAATTGCTGGCTGTTGCCGCCGAAAAGCCTACTTCCCCATGGTTTGATTTATTGTGGGCATTCCTGGTTTGGGGCGTCAGCGGAGCCTTTCTGTTAGGCCTGGACGCAGCGTTACGATTGACGTTGTATATGATGGGCCAGCAGATACCGAAAATTGAAATCACGCGCGGCGCAGCCATTTTAACGCTGGCAATCACATTGGTGCTGCAGGTGGTCGCGTTTGGCGCAAGCTGGATGTTTATTACTCGACTGGGGAAAAAGCCTTTTTTTCGAACGCTTGGTTGGCACTGGCATCCGCAATTTAAGTGGGGACACGCAACAGCTTTGGCGGTGTTGATGTTTGGTGTTGCAGCAGCGCTTTCGAAATTGCTGCCACATCAGGAAACAGACATGGAAAAGATTCTAAAGATGGGACTCTCGATCCGTGTCATGGTCGTTGTGCTGGCTGTTCTGGTGGCTCCACTGGTCGAAGAAATCGTTTATCGCGGAGTCGTTTATTCCACCGTCGAGCGGATTGGCGGAAAGGCGGCGGGCGTGATCGTGGCGACGGCAATTTTTGCGCTGGTTCATGTGCCACAATACTGGGGGAGCGTCGCGGCGATTACTGCAATCGTCACGTTGAGCCTGGTATTAACGCTGCTCCGGGCCTGGACGGGATCGTTGTTGCCTTGTGTGGCAATGCACCTTGTTTATAACGGAATTCAGGCTCTTGGGTTGTTGTTTTTGCCCGACAAGCTGCTGGATCCACCAACGCAAGAAGCCGTGATAATCTTGGTGGGTCACTGGCTTGGCGGAAATTAAATAATCAATCTGAATGATGTAATGAAGCCGTAGACTTCAATGTTGGCATTTAGGTAAGGAGGAAAAGACGCTGTGAATGATTTTTTTTCGTTGATGGAAAAGTTGCAGGGAATGTTTGACAGCGAAGATGTCGAAATCGTTACGAACGATGGCCGTCGTTTTCGCGGGAAGATTGATAACTTGCGCAGCACGATGCCGTTCAGCAAACCTGCCGTCAAGATTAAAGATTCAGACGGAAAGGTTACAAAGATCCTTTTCGCTGACATCAAGGATATGATTAACCACGGAGAACAATAACGTGTGAAGTGTGATTCGTTGAAACGCATCACACTTCACTGAAACTCTGGCAAAGATGTGGTTGTCCTTCAGAACGCCACGTCTTTAATGCCTGAATGCTATTTTTGCGAAGCCGCGCGTTTGAATGTGTATTTGACGTACCGGCTGCTGGAAAGCAACTCTTCGCCTTTGTTGGTGCGATGCACGGCGTAACCGTCAACGTAAACGCTGACCAGTTCCCACTCTTCCTGACCCAGCGAATTCAAACCGGCGTCCACATTGGCGTCAATAAAATCTTCGCCAGTAATGCGCGCGCCGATCTTGCGAATTTCGCCCCAATCTACCGTCCTATATTCCCACTTCATCGTTTCACCTCGTATCTCTCTGAATTCGGGTTAAGAAATACACGGCAACAAACCAAGCCACTGCTTGCCGGAACAACGAATCAGCGCCAGGAAGACAAACCCTTCCAAGAGCATTCTGCTTGTTTGACCGGATCCTAATGCCTTGTTTACCGCAAAGTCGAAAAGAACTTTTTTGAGGGGGGAGTGTATGACCGGCGTTATCTTACTACAAAATTTAACAACAACCTTAACGTCACGGGGCATTTACAGATTAAATCTCAGGGGCAGATTTGTCGGCATTTCCCCCGGACTTGCGGGTTATCTGATCTGTGCTTCAATTTTGGGCAGGCATAGCAGAATGACATCGCCGACAATCTTCAGACTGGCCGCGCTGATTTTGTCCAGGGTGTCTTCTGCGGTATGCCAATAGGGGCTGTCGGAGCCGCCATATTCAAAATCAATCAGATCAACTGCGGGAATGCCTGCCTGCAGAAAGGCAATGTGATCGTCTGTCGTGAATTGAGTCCGGCCGGGGAAATGTTTGGAATGGCCGATTTCCCGGGCGGTGTTCCAAATCGCATTGACCAGCCAGCCGGAAGATTGTTCTTCGCGGGGAATGATCAAATCCTTGTCGCCAACCATGTCCAGCAAAATCATGGCCTTGATGCGATCTGTCTGCTTTTCCTTTTTCAGCTTTTCGGCCATATGGCGGCTGCCGTATGTATTGTCCTTGCCATTCAGGCATTCGCTCCACTCGCGGCAAAATGCTTCTTCGCCATCAAAGAAAACAAACTGGTAGGTGTATTTCCGCTTTTGTTTGTCGGCAGCCATCACGCGCGCGATTTCCAGCAGAATGCCCGTGCTGGAACCTCCATCATTCGCCCCCACGAACTTGAATTCCTTGAATTCTTTGGTGTCGTAATGGCTGCTGATGATGATCGTGTCAGGCTTTTCGCCGGGAAGTTCCGCAATCACGTTTTTGAATTTGGTTTTGCCGTGCGGAGTCGTGTCAATGAATTCGTCAAATGTGGTGTTTAATCCATAACTTTTCAATTCTTTGACTAAATATTCGCGCGTCTTTTCAATCGCTGCGGAACCTGCCGGACGCGGGCCGAATTCAACCTGAGTCTTGACATGGTTGTAGGCTCGCTCGGCTTCAAATGCCGTCGTTTTGGGCTGGTCGGTTTCGCTTTTCGTTGCTGGCGTAGCTTCGACAGCCGGTTTTGAAACTGTTGAACCGCTTTCACAGGCGAACAAAATTACGGCAGCGATGAAAATTGCAGTTGAACGGAACATTATTTCTCCGGTCCGGTAAAGTTCAAAATTTTGATTAAAAAATCGCGCAGTTCGCGACGGTCAACCACAGCGTCCAACATTCCATGATTCAACACAAATTCAGATCGCTGGAATCCCTTTGGCAGTTTTTGCCGAATGGTTTGTTCAATAACGCGGGCCCCTGCAAAACCGATAATCGCGTCCGGTTCGGCAATATTGAAATCGCCGAGCATTGCGTAACTTGCTGTCACGCCTCCTGTAGTTGGATTGGTCAGCAATGAAATGTAAGGCAATCGCGCATCATCCAGGCGGGCCAGCGCGGCGGAAATTTTTGCCATTTGCATTAACGATAGCGCGCCTTCCTGCATTCGCGCGCCGCCGGAACAGGAAACGATGATCAGCGGCAATCGCTGTTTGATGCAGTATTCAATCGCCAGAGTGATTTTTTCGCCGACGACCGAACCCATGCTGCCGCCGATAAACTTGAACTCCATCGCGCAAATGACGATGTCGCGTCCGCCCAGCTTGCCTTCGCCCGTAATCAGAGCATCCAGCAATCCCGTTTCTTTCTGCGCTTTTCGCAGCCGGTCAACGTAGGCGGATTTATCCACAAATTTCAGCGGATCAGAAGGGGCGACATGGCTGTCGCGTTCTTCATATTTGCCGTCGTCAAAAAGCAGTTGCAGCCGTTCACGCGCGCTGATCCTGAAATGATAGCCGCATGTTGGGCAAACATTCAGACTGGCTTTCAGGTCTTTGCGGTAAATTGTGACGCCGCAATCTTCATTTTCGCATTTGACGAAGATGCCTTCGGTTTTCACCGTGCGCTCTTCGGGTGGGGCAACCTCGCCGAGCTTGTCGGTCTGGCGTTTGAACCAAGCCATATTTTTCTCTCTCAAATTTTGATAAGTGCAACGTTTCGCGTGAATGATGCGGGATTCTAAGCGGGGTGTTCGTGAAGTGTCAAAGATACAAAACCGCCGGAGCGAAGCCTGTAATGCAACGCTCCGGCGGTTTGTTTTACAAAATTCAATCAAGCTTGAAGATGGGCTTCCAGAAACCAAAGCGACTTATCCACGGTGCGGGAAAGACCGGTAAACAGATCGGCGGTATCGGCATCGCCAAGCTCGTCGGATGTGTCTATCGCTTCGCGCGTTGAAGCGGCCAACGTCGCGTAACGATCAATCAGCGTTTCCAGGCTTTCCTTTCCGCCAACAACCGATGCGGGATAATCTTCCAGCCGCGACGTTTTGGCAGCCATCTTTGACGTGCCGAGCGCAGTTCCGCCCAATGTTGTGACTCGTTCCGCAATGTCGTCTACATACACAAGAATGTCAGTCGCCAGTTTGTCGAACAGTTCGTGCAGTTGAAAAAACTGAGGGCCTTTCACGTTCCAATGCGCCTGTTTCGTCTGGCTGTACATGTCAAAAGTGTCGGCCAGTTGTTGATTAAGCAGCGCGACCAGCTGTTCGCGTGTTTCGGGATCCAAATCAATCCGGGTTTTGTATTGTTTCGTCTTTTCCATTCTTTCTTCTCCTTTGTTGATAAGTTCAGTTTTGAGCGAAAACGGCCAGGGCCGCTTCATCTCGAATTACGACGTGACGGCCATCAACTTCAATCAAGCCGTTCTGCTGCAATCTTGCCAGTGCCCGCGAAACCACTTCGCGGACGGAACCGATGTGAGCTGCAATTTGCTGGTTGGTTAACACCAGGTTCAGTTCAAGTTTGTCAGAAAGTCTTTTGCCGCGCGAACGGGCTTCGGTCAGCAACCAGCGCGCCAGTCGTTGATCCACTTCGCGCAGTGACAAGGCTTCGACCAATTCGGCGCATTTTCGCAAACGGCCCGACATCAGTTTCAATGCCGTCAATGCAACTTCGGGATTCGCCAGGCATAGCGCCAGCACGTCGGTTTTGGCCAGAAACAGCACGGTGGAATTTTCTTCGGCGGCAACGGTGGAAGGGTAAGGTTTGTCGTCAAAAACAGGCAATTCGGCGATGGTCGCTCCGGCGCGTTCGACATGAATAATTTGTTCGCGTCCGTCCACGCCCTCACGGTATGCGCGCAACGCACCTTCAGTCACCACAAACAATCCAGCAGCTTCGTCACCCGCCATAAACAAAATTTCGCCGCGGCTTAGTTTGCGCTCAACGGCGCGGCTGGCCAGCGAACTCAATTCCGGGTCGCTCAATCCCCCAAACAATGCTGTGTGGCGCAGTGCGGCGATTTTGTCTGTGATCATCGCCGGGCATTCTCGCGCCTGTCTGCGAAAGAATTCAAGAGTAGCGAAGCGTCATTGCCGTGAAGACCAGAAAGATCAGCGAATAAATGATTTCGGCAATGCCAATTCGCTTCAGGTTGAGCTGGTTGGACGGCTTGAGCAGGCTCCAGGCCGTTCGCGCCAGCACCGGAAAAAATGCAATCAGCAAAAACAGCGGCAAGCTTCGCGTAATGGCCAGCGCCAGCAACGACACCAGCAAAAATCCGTGATAACCCACACACTGCCAGCGAGCACGGCCTTTGTCATCCGGCTTTTTTGCGTGCAACCCAGTAACACGAAGCTTGATGTAAAAGACGCTGCTGGCGAAATAGGCTGCGCTCAGCGCCCACAGCCAAAAGGCTTTTGTTCCCCATTGACCGCTGGCGACGTAATACGCCGCCGGAGCCGTCATTGTCATTCCGGCAATCGCCAGCACTTCGCTTTCGACGGTGCGATCTTCAAAATCCGTCGCTTTCCATCCATTGATGACGAGCAACACAGCGCCAAGAAATCCAAACAGAAGCAACCAGTAAAATTTGTAAACCAGCACCAGCGGCAAGCCGGTTAACGCCGCAACGGCAAAATAGATCAGCAACAATCGCCAGGAAGCTATCGCGGATTGGCTTTGCCGTCCGCGCTTTCGCGCTCGCCACCAGACCAGCAACGATTCACGGGAAATAAACAGCGCCGAAGTCGCCAACAGCAGCAACAGCACCGCCAGGTTGATCCTTCCGGCGACGGCAACTCCCAGCACAAACGGCACATACAGCATCGCCCACGCGCCATGTTCTTTGGGTAGATTCAAACTTTTCCGAAGACTCATAACCAACTTCCTTTCCCGATTTCATAAAAACACGAAGAAAAATTCGCAGCGATGACTTAAGTCACTGCTTCCGCTATGGCCTGAGAGCTACAGTCCCATTGCACTCGAAAACATCAACTTTGGCAAAGAAGGAGAGACTTTATGACAGTCAGCATTACCAACACGGTTCGGGATTTGGCGGTCGGCATCCCTGGCGCGACTCGAATTTTCGAACAACTGGGAATTGATTATTGCTGTGGCGGCGGCAGAACTTTGGCCGACGCCTGCAACCGATTCCGCGTTCCGATTGATCAAGTGGTCAACGAATTGGAATCCGCCACTCAGTTGAAAGACAGCGCCACAGGTGATTGGCAAACAGAATCTTTGACGGATTTGTCCGCTCACATCGTTGGCACACATCACGTTTTCGCAAAACAAGAACTGATTCGCCTGGAAAAGCTGATGGATAAAGTGTGTTCGCGCCACGGACAAAATCACCCGGAGCTTGATTCGCTGCGCGAAGTTTTTTGCCAACTGAAACAAGACCTGATCCCGCACATGCTGCGCGAAGAGCAAGTCTTGTTCCCTTACATCGCGCGGATGGAAGAGGCAATAGCGGATGCCAAAGAAATCCCTCCTCCTTTCTTTGGCACTGTTCAGAATCCTGTGCGGATGATGGCGATGGAACACGACGCTGCCGGAGACTTGCTGCGTGAACTGCGGCAGATCAGCAACGGTTACACGC
>CAYLJQ010000230.1:0-9604 GCA_964383955.1 uncultured Heliomicrobium sp.
TCACCCCACACCCACGAATGCATTCCCCCCATCGAAGTCCCCATTACCAGGCGCAGATGATTCACGCCCAAATGTTCGGTCAGCAATCGGTATTGCGCGGTGATCATGTCGTTGTAATTGTAATGCGGAAATTTCGCGCGCAGCCCATCACTGGGTTTTGAAGACTGGCCGTGGCCGATGCCGTCGGGCAGGATGATGAAGTATTTTGCCGCGTCCAAAAGTTGGCCTTCGCCAAACAGCACTCCCGCAAATTGCTGCGACAAAAACTGCCGTCCGGTTCCGCCCGTGCCGTGACCGATCCAAACGGCGTTGGTGACTTTGCCGGAAGCGTCGCGCTGCGGTTTGCCAAGCGTGCGGTAATGCAAACGCAATTCCGGCAGCGTTTCTCCACTTTCAAACTTGAAATCACGAATCGTGAAATCGCCTTCGGTTGGCGTCAGTTGTTGCGCAGAAACAGAAAGGCTGGCAAACAACAAAACCAGCAATGCAATGATTGGGCTTTTGCTCATGGAAAACTCCGGGTTGGTGGTTGATAAAAGGTGACGGAACAACCGCAATAAACAGAAAAGACGGAAAAGGAATCAATCCAGTTTCCGTCTTTTGGCTCTTTCCGATTGCACGGTATTTTCGCTGATCGTTTGAAAGCTTACTTTCCAACCACGGGCAAACCGCTGGGCACAGAGGCAGGAACGATGGGCGGCGGAGCAAGATCGTTCAAGCTTTTCAAAAACGCCACCAGGTCTTTCTTTTGTTGTTCCGTCAAATTCAGCTTGGCGACTTTTGAATCCTGGCTATACGCATCCTGGCCTCGTCCGCGCCCACCGCCATCGTTGTAAAACTCAACCACTTCTTCCAGCGTCTTGAATGCGCCGTTGTGCATGTACGGCGCGGTGCGTTCGACATTACGCAATGTAGGCGTTTTGAACATCCCGAATCCATCTTCACGACGAACGACGGCTCCAAAACCGGGATCGGGGTCAATCGGCGAATTCTTGTCCGGCGAAGTCGTCGTGCCAATCGAAGACAAAACACCATCGTGAAAATTCGGCGGCGTATGGCAAATGGTGCATTGTCCTTGCCCCATAAACACTACCAAGCCGCGAAGCTGCTCGGTGGTCAGCGCGTCGTCCTTGCCTTTGGCAAAATGATCGTAATTGGTTTCGGTGATATTCAGTTTGCGTTCAAATGCGGCGATGGCACGCGCGATGTTTTGCAGATTGATTTCGCTGCCGTCTTGTTTGGATTTGAATCCGAAGGATTTGGCGAACAGTTCCCGGTACTGTGGAACCGCGCGCAGCCGTTTCAGCAAATCCGCCAGATTGTTTTGGTTCATTTCGTTTTCGGCAAACAGCGGAACCAGAACCTGCTCTTCCAGCGTGCGGACGCGGCCATCCCAGAACTGAAACTCATTGAATGCGACATTGAACAAACTAGGCGTATTGCGCTGAAGTTCCGGCCCAGTGCCTGCGCGGTGTGCGCCATAGCCTTTCCCGCCAAAGCCGATGCCTTTCGTCATCCCATCCGCCATTCCAAAATCCGGGTGATGGCACGAAGCGCATGAAGTCGTTTTGTCATTCGACAAGATCGGGTCGAAGAACAATTGATAGCCAAGCTCGACCCTGGAAGCTTCGCCCTGGTTGTTTCGCGGTTCCACCGGCGCAGCAATTTGATGAACGCTTTCCGAAGCCAGCACGCCACGCGCCAATTTCAACCAGGCTTGGCGGTCTTCGGGCGAAGTCGTTTTGGCCAAGTTGGTGATTTCTTCTGTCGTCAGCCCGGTGCTGTTTGACGCTTCGCCGCGCAACGTCCAATAGCCAGCGGCTGCCAGGCCGATAATCACCAAACCGCTGGCCACCAGCTTGAGCATTCTTGCCCGAGGCCGTTTCGCCGACACACTTTCGTTTGAGGAGTTGTTCAGATTCATAATTGATTGAGCGTTCAAACGGGGCGAGGTTTTCAGCGGGGCTTTAAAAACTTATTTCGGGTAATACCCAAAACGCGTTGTGGCGCGGTAGCCCGGAGTTTTCACTTTGACGCGAACGGAACGATAGCTGCCATCCGCAGTCGCATCGGTTGGCGTATAAAAGATCACATACTGGCTGCGCAATTCTTCGGCGACTTGCTGGTAAGCGTTGCCCAGGTCATCAAAGCTTTCCGGCAAAAAGATTCGCCCGCCGGTTTCTTGAGTAATGCGCATCAAGTTCAATTCGCTTTTTTCCAGTTCTTCCAGCGACATCTTCAATCCGTCAATCCGCAGTTGGTTGGCAGCCGATGCCGAGTAGTTTTTTTTGTAATACTCCAACTTCTCGCGGTCAGATTGTCCCTGAATTCGCGTTTTGCTGACCACGTAAACTGCCGTTTCTTCTTCGACCAGCGTGCGAAAGGCTCGTTCGGAAGTTGTGGAACCACGCCCGCTGTCAATGCCGTCCGTCAAAACAATGATCGCTTTGCGACCTGTGACTTTGCCCAACTGTTCTTTGGCGGCCAGGTACAGGGCGTCGTTGAATTTGGTAAACATGCCGGTTGCCAGACGGTTCATCGCGCGTTTCAGCGTATTGCGATTGTTGGTCCAGTCCTGAACAAGTTCAACTTTGTCGTCAAAACGAATCAGGCAAATTTGGTCGTCGGGGTCTAGCTGGCTAATAAAGTTAAGCGCGGATGCTTTGAAATCTTCCAGTTCGCGGGTGACGCTGCTGCTGGTATCAATCAACAGCACAACATGAACCGGCAAGCGCTTTAACGCGAAAGAGGAAATTGGTTGTTGAATGCCGTCTTCGTAAATAACGAAATCTTCGGCTTTCAGATTGGTGGCAAACTGTCCGCTCAAATCTCGCACCGTTACCGGCAGCAAGACCTCCGTGGTTTCAATAGCAATGGTGTCGCCGGAGGCTTCTTTGGCAGGTTTCGCCGGTTTATCCTGTTGGCGCTTTGGCGTTTGCGCACAAACCAACATTGCCGCGCTGAACAATACCAGTATCAGCAAGCAGCCGAAAACCGAAACCCGAAACCTGAACACTGCCTTTCTCACTTCGACTCATCCATCGCCGTTTTCATTGCTGTCAGCACACGGTCGCTGATTCGGTTCTTCTTCATCTCTTCGACGGCTTTTGGCGAAAGGTCGAATTCAACCTGCGAGCTTTCAATTTTGCGAATAATCGTGCCTTCGGAAAAACCGGCTTGCACCATTTCCATGACGCCCTGATTGTCCAGCTTCGGCGCGCGTTCCAGTTTGGGACTTGCGCCGGGGACTTCGCCGGAAGGACGAATGATTCTGACCGAAGCCGATCCCATCAATTCGCTGGAATCTTCCCGATCGCCATTCGGGCCAATGCCGCGCGAGCGGGCTGAGCTTTTTCCGCCCGATTGCGAACCAAAGATCATCGCGTCGTCTTGCTGCTTGCGAGCTTCTTTTTCGCTGGGCAGTTCTTTGAAAACCTGCGAACCGTTGAAAAAAGCTTCATCGTCTTTGGCAAAAAACTCATCGTCGCGCAGTGTGGTCAATCGCCTGGCCAAATCGCGGCGATTGGTGATTTCAATCATCTCGGTGATGATCTTTTCGCTGACGTTGCGTTTTTTCAGTTCGACCAGTTTGAGTGTGGAAATGTCGAAAGCGGTTTGCGATGTGCGGATCAGCGTGACGATTGTGCGTTCTTTGAACCCGGCTTTGGTCAGACTGACGATGGAATCGTTGGTTAGGATTTCGCGGGATTTTGCTTCCTGCGCGCAGATGGTGTTAGCGGTTGTGAGCGCAAACAAAAACACCAGGCAAAGAGGGACGAGATACTTCATATTTTTCCTCCTTCTCAGCCGGCTATGCCGGACAGCCTATTTACTGACCGACTGCACGGCGATAGGCAGTGTTGATTCGCCAGACATAATTTACAGTTTCGCTGTATGGGGGAATGCGGCGTCCGTATTTCAAAACCGCGCCTTCACCGGCATTATACCCTGCCAGCGCCAAGTTTATATCCCCGGCAAACATTTCAATCAGCTTGCGCAGATAACGCGTTCCGGCATCAACGTTTTCGACCGGGTCGTGAATGTTCCGCACGCCCAATCGCGCCGCAGTCGCAGGCATCAACTGCATCAACCCGCGCGCGCCCACCCTGGAAACTGCGCGATGGTTGAACCCGGATTCTTCGCGCATCACCAGATAAATCAGCAAGGGATCAACGCCGTATTTCGATGCGTTATAAACAATCAAACCGTCCAAATTGCGATTGCCGGTTGAAAATCTCAATCCCACATTGCTGGGCAGAGCAGGCGCAGGCCCATCAGAAACTTCAATTCCGGTCAGCACCTTCACCAGTTCGGAACGTTCGATGTGCGTTTGCATGTTACCCATCCGGTAAACGATCCGGTCGGATTCTTCCCAGACAGAGTCCACTTCGATCTGCGTTCCGTCTTTCAGCCACAACCGCGAAACTTTACGTTTGCCACCCGTTTGCGCTTTCTTCGGACTCTCATTCGATTCCGCAACGGAAGAAACGATTTTGGCGGCGTCATCCGGAAGCCGCCTGGTAACGCTGGCAACATCGGCTTTGGCAAAATAAGCGGTCACTTTGCCTTGTCTGTACCAAACAGCATCGGTCGTTTCCCAGATTTCGTCTGCCTGAATCACCTGTCCATTTCGCAATCGCAATTCATCTGCAAGCGCGGACAGGCCGCTGACCAGCAAACAGCCCAATAAAATTCCAAATCGAATTGAAGTTCGAAGCTTCATCATTCTCTTCAACCTGACACCTGTCACCTAGACGTGCGCAATACCGAAATAATTGCTCCAGGCCAGATCCAGCAGTTCGGTGGTCAGCGTCGGCTGTAAACTCTTGTACTGGCAAATGTCCAAAAAGCGGTTGATCAAATCGCGCGGTTCGCAAGCTTTCATCACGCGCCGTTCCGAAGGGTATTTTGAAATCAGGTAATCCAGCACCAGCGGTTCGTAAGACACGCCTGCGCCTTCTGTGTAGCGCTCAAAGATGCGGCGATAAGTTTCTTCCGAAGGCGGTTCGATGCGAACGCGGTAACCCATTCGGCGCAGGAAGGCTTCGTCTACCAACCGGCTCGGTTCCAGGTTGGTTGAAAATACGACCAACTCTTCAAACGGCACGCTGATTTTTTTGCCGGTGTGAAGCGTCAGGAAATCCACCTTGCGTTCCAGCGGCACAATCCAGCGGTTGAGCAGATCTTCCGGCTCAACACGCTGGCGGCCAAAATCGTCAATCACCAGCGTTCCGCAGTTGGCTTTCATCTGGAAGGGCGCTTCGTAATATCGCGCGGCGCGGTTGTAAATCAGGTCTGTGCTTTCCAAACTCATTTCGCCGCCGACGATAATCAGCGGACGCGCAATTCTGATCCAGCGCTTGTCATACGAATCAAACTGCGCTTCATCCAGCGAACGTTCGTGGTTGTGACCGTCGTAAATGTTGATGACGTGTTCATCAACCGCCACAGCGTACGGAATCCAGATCGGAGTTTGCAGTGCATTGTTGATGCGTTCGGCAACTGAGGTTTTGCCGGTTCCCGGAATGCCGGAAATGAACAAACTGCGGCGCGAATTGATCGCAAACCCAAGCGTTTGCAGCAGGCTTTCTGGCAGAACCAAATCGGTAAACGCCTCTGCGACGGTATCCGGGCCAACCAGATCATCAGGCTGTGCCTGAGAGCGCATCATCGCCGTATAAGCCGTCAGTGAAACCGGCGTCGGCCCAACATAACCGGAAATTTCCATGATGCGGCGCAACTGATCCCAGCCGCGATCCAGCACCGCATAACGGTTGTTGTTGAGTCCGACATTGCCGCGAATTTCGACCAGCTTTTCACGATACAAATGCTGCATCAGCGTTTCTGTCACGCTGACAGGCAAACACATGCGCTCGGCAATTCCGGCGGTTGTCTGAATCGTTTCGGTCGCCGCAGTCTTCAGGGCCAAATCGGCCAGGAATTGAAACGACAAGCCCGTTTCTTCAAAAGATTCGGGCATCGGCGGCGCAAATTGTTTTGTTTTGGCTTGTACGGCTTCAGGCATAATTTTTTTGAGTAGACGGTAGTCAGTAGACAGCAGGTAAGGTAGGAAGCAGTAGTGAAACACGAGCATTCTCTATGACGCGTTCTTCTACTGCCTACTGACTACTGTCTACTTCAAAGGTTATGGTTGACGATCAACAACCTGATCCTTGTTCTTCTCAGCTTCGCTGAGTTTCTTGTATTGCGCTTGCAGCGACCCGGCTTCACGCAGCCAGCCTTTGCGTTCGTAAAGCTGCGCCAGATTGCTCATCGCAGGCAAAGAATCGGGGTTGATCTTCAAAGCAGTTTCATAAGATTTGATCGCTTTGTCGTGCTCGCCGTCCTGGCTGTAAAGATAGCCCAGATTCAGATACGCGCCGACTTCGCCAACGGCGATGACGAAATGCTCTTTGGCATCGTCGTAATTGCCTTTGCGGCCATATGCCAGGCCGATGTTGTTGTGCATGCGGCGGTCATTGGGCGTGATTTTCAAACCGCGTTTGTAATATTTGACCGAATTTCCAAATTCGCCGGACAGGTAATACGAATAGCCAATGTTATTCAGGAAGCGCGCGTTGTTTGATTCAATTTTCAACGCTTTTTTGTACTCCTCCTGCGCCAGATTGTATTGGCCTTTTTCGTCGTAGCACACGCCGAGCATGTTGTAGGCTTCGGCAAAATTCGGTTGCAAAACGGTTGCGCCAACAAGTTTTTCGATGGCGCCATCAACGCGGCCTTTTTCGCGCAATTCAACAGCGTCGTCGAACATATTTTGCGCTGCCATCTCAGCCGTCGTCGCTTCAGCGGTTGTTCCGTTCCCCGCATCGGCGATTTGATCCGGAGAACCGTTTTGTGAACGGCTGATCGGAATCACGCGCATTTTCTCCAAGTCTTTTTCGGTGGCTTTCTTTGCCAGATTGTTGTCGTTGCGCCGGAACATTCTGGCAACCATACGGAAAGGCGCGCCGAAGACACGTTTGAAGGAATTGCTTTTCTTTCCATCCTGGCCAGCGTCCCCGCTTTCGGGTGCGTCATCGAACCAGAAAAAGTTAGAGCCTGAGTCCAGGTTGGCAACCATGTGATTGCGAATGCTGGGAACCGTGGTGACCACACCAACGCTCAGCGTTGCAATGGCAACCGTTGCCAATACCGGGTGACGAAATGAACGGATAATCTTTTTCAGAGTCATAAACTCACCTTTCTGAATTTCAGCGAATGATGAAGAGCTTGCGAAAAGCTCGCCGGAACTCCGCTGACCGTTAGCGGGTTGGTTGTGGGGCACGGTCTCAGAAAACAAATCCAAATTTTGGTTCAATGTCTGGCTTAATGCCGGGTCTGATTGCGTCAGGGTTTTACGGATCAAAACCTGTGAAATCGAATCTTCGTAAATGCTCGCCCATTTTCCACTAAACAGGGCGATTTGCGCCAGAGCCTGGCCGCGTTTGAGCAACATCCAATCAATGGAGCGTTTGTCCAGAAGTGCCTGTAAATCCGGCCAGTCGGAACGAACGCTTTCCAATTTGCCCATTTCTTCCAGCACGGAGCCCTGTCGGTAAAAATCGCTCCGCCCATCCACAAAGACTTTGAATTGCCTGTAAATCAAATACCCGCCAATCTGATCCGGCGCATATACCCTGCCAGACAATTGACTGGTGTGCTGGTTTTTAAGCACAAACTCCACTGCGCCTGCCGGAAACCGCTTTTCGTCGAAACGCGGCGAAAGCAATTTGTCAGCCAATCCGGTGCTCGCAGTAAAAACCACGAACGCAACAGCGGCGGCGTAACAGGAAGCTCCGGTTAATTGGCGATTGATTGCCATCGTGCTCCGGTACCAACTGCAAGCAGCGCGCAATGCCTTAGAGCGAGTTTCATCGCCTTGCGCTGCCCGGTCGAAAAGTTCGGACAATAAATTGCTAAGCTGCTCGGCAATGATTGGCGTCAGAACAACAACCGCCAACGTCACGTGCCGTTCGGATTGCAGCGTCATGTGCCCCCACAGCAAAACCAATCCGGTTTCCACAAATCGTTTTTGCCGGAGCGTATTGACCGCCGCGACAATCGCCAGCAGCAGTAAAAGTTCAATCAGCTTGCCGTCCGTCGAGTGAAAATTCGGCGATTGAAACTCATCAATCGTCGAAAGCAACTGCTTGTCGCTCAAGTAGCGCCATAAATGCCCGTACAGCTTGAAGCCATAGGGTGTCAGCATCGCAGCCAGCAAGGACAGCAAACCGACTGACACATAAGTTTTCAAAGCGCTGAGCAGTTCCCTGCTTTTCCACTCGCCGCGCGCTGCAAATTCCAGCACTTCACCAACGGCGTAAACTCCAAGAACAACAAAAGTGACAACGAACGCGCCGTGTAAATTCGCCCAAAGCGCAATCAGCAGCGGAGCGGCAAAAATCCATTTCGAGCGTTTGCGGCGAAATCCTTCCACCAGCGCATACCACACAACCATCAACAAAATGGAAAGCAGATGCGGACGCGCCAGCCAATGAACAATGCTGGCAATCGCGCCGAAAACCGTTAATCCCGTTGCAAGAATTGGATCGGCTCCACGCTGAAGCATCAACCAGCCCAGCGCCGAGTAACTAACCAGCAAAACTAAAATCGCTCCACCGACGATTCCCGCCAATCCTCGCCAACCGTGCAACGCGCCCATCAAAACATCCGTTAGCCATTCCCAGGCAAACCACGAAGCGCCATTCATCGTGTGCGAAAACGAATCTACCCGGGGCACGGCGCCAGTTTTCAAAATCAATTCACCCGTGCGGATGTGCCAGCCGGTGTCGCTATCCAGCAAAAAGCGGTAGGAGTTGGTAACAAGCACCTGCAGCACCAACAGGGCCGACAATCCGCCCAGTGATGGCAAAATCCACCGGGCCAAAAATCCAATTTGTTTGTCACTTGCTTGACGGCGTTGCCGTCCTGCTTGCGTCATTTGATTTGCGTTGTTCGTAGCACCATTTCAGCGAGGGGAACCCGTCAGAGCTACAAAGTCTTTTTCAGCGATGATCTTCTCGAACAACTTCGAGCTGATCCCCAACCTTGAGTTGGGCGCGGGAGATGGTATGCGCTGACATTTCCAGCACGCTTCGCGCTGCGCGGTGAGGGGCCGTCAGACGAAACGGGCGCATATTTTCAACCAACTTGACGATCCGCAATTCCCGATCCAGGAAGATCACATCTATAGCGAAATGCATCCACCAAGTATGGACGCCATTGCAGGGGCGCAGCCACAGTGCTTCAGCGGGGGCGAGACGGCTGCGGGCAATCAATCCCCGCAGCCGCGTAAAAAATGTGTTGGCAAGCATGACTTTTTCAGCCAAAAGCTGGCCAGTCACGCGATGGTAAAACTTCATGTTTGAGGTTAGGGAAACCTAGGTGCCAGAGATTTCAAATTTGAGAGTTGAAATCGCCGCAAGTCCTAATCCCAATCATCATCTTTTTCTTTCATCCGGCGACGGACCACGATCACGCTTAAAACTGCCGCGATGACTAAAAGAACTGCAATAATAACGTAGTTGACTGTTAAATCCGGTCTCTCTGATTCCTGTAAAAACAGAGCCGCCAAGATCTCCATCGGGGGGTCTCCTTGTTTCAA
>CAYLJQ010000231.1:0-9596 GCA_964383955.1 uncultured Heliomicrobium sp.
AGGGGCAGCCTTACTCTCAACAGATCAAGGTCTCGGGCGGCGTTTCGCCTTACATGTTTGAACTTATTGGAACCTTGCCCAATGGGCTGACGCTGAACAAGACCACCGGCTTCATCGAAGGAATTCCGTTAAATTCCCAATCTCTCAACTTCATCGTGAAAGTCACGGACGCGCGCGGTTGCGTGGCGATGGCCAAGTACGGCCTAGTCATCAAGCAGCTCATGATCGGGTTGGATTACAACGTCACAAGCACAGCGGGATTTGCCGGTCAGGATGCCGCCGCGCAACAAAACGGCACACTTACGCTGAGCGTCAATCTGGAAGCCCTGGGCAATGAAAAAACTGCCAGCTTCAGCCTCAGCTACGATCCGGCGTTGCTGTCGAATCCCGTCGTGACGCTCGGTTCCGGCGCGGCGGGGGCGACGCTGCTGACCAACACCAGCCAGACGGGACAGGGCAGGATCGGGATTCTACTTACGATGCCCGGCAACCAGACTTTCCCCGAAGGCTTGCTGCAAGTCGCCAGAGTCAGCTTCGGCCTGGTCCTGAAAAGCCCCGCCCCTGTGACCAAGATCGAATTCGGTGATACGCCCACCACGCGCAACGTGAGCGATACTAGCGGAAACCGATTGGAAACACAGTACGAAAGCACGCCAGCGGTGATTGCGCCAAAAGTCGTCACCGTTTCAGCGGCCAACTATGCAGGTGACCGGTTGGCCAGCGAACAGATCGCCGCCGCCTTCGGCACGAATCTGGCGACAGGCGTGCAATCCGCCAGCGGTGCCACGCTGCCGACTACATTGCTGGGAACGACCGTCAGGGTAATTGACAGCGCGGGTGTCGAACGGCTGGCACCGCTGTTTTTCGTCGCCCCGTCGCAAGTCAATTATCTGTTACCCACAGGTCTAGCGCCGGGCGCAGCCACGATCAGCATCACTAGCGGAAATGGCGCAGCCTCTGGCGGCGTCGTGAAGATTGCCGCCGTCGCACCGGGCATTTTCACAGCGGATGCTTCGGGGCGCGGCTTTCCAGCAGCGAATCTGTTCCGCTTGCGGGCCGATGGCAGTTCGGTGATCGAGCCGATAGTCGTCTTCGATCCGGCACAAGGCAAGCTGGTTCCAAAACCCATAGACGTTGGAGAAGAAGGCGACCGAATCTTTCTGATTCTATTTGCCACTGCCGTTCAGGGCCGAAGCAATCTTTCCGCTGTTGAAGTGACGATTGGAGGTTTGTCGGCGGAAGTGTCTTATGCCGGCCCGCAAGGCGACTTCTTTGGCTTGGACCAGCTCAACATTGAAATCCCGCGCTCGCTGGCGGGGCAGGGATTAGTGGATGTCTTGCTTACCGTGGATGGTTTTGTCGCCAACATCGTCCAAGTCAGCATTCTGTAAACAACCAGCTGGGTTGTGATTGTTCCGCGGTTCCCCAGGCGTCTGCTTGAACCGCGGAACGGCAGGCCCCTCTGTCAAAAAAACTGATTCGGATAAACCCAGAGAAATTTTGTCATGCCCTGGCTCGGTGAGGTGTGTTCGCCACCAGCCAAACAGCGAATAGTCAACAATTTAACGTCAACTCGCAGATTAAGGAGATTACCATGAAGCGACTACTCACATTCTCAGCAACACCTAGATTTTTCGTCTTAGCCCTGCTTGTCGCCAGTATGGCGCTGTTCGTTTTGTCGTGGAAAGGCACCTTATCTGGTAAGGCTTCTCCCGCGCCGTTGACGACAACTTCTTCAATGGCGATGCCTCCGGCTCCTGTGCCGCAGGTTTTTTTGAACGTTCCGCAAATGGAATTCCCAAGTCAGGCTTTGATCGGCGAGGTGTTCTGTTATACCGCGCGCTTCGACAACACGGGTGGCGTGGGTTATGGGCCATACATGGAAATTATCTTGCCGCCGGGGCTGACGATTGACAGCGCCGGGCTTGGCGGTGTCTGCGACACGGGCGGTTGCACCGATGCTGACTTTTATCAAATTCCCGTGACCACCGGGACCAGCGTCGGCCCACCTCCCCCGGTTGGTTACACGGTTTACCTTGTCAAAGCGCCCATTGGATCGCTCTACAGCACTGAACCATTCATTGACCTGAAGATTTGCATCAAGGTGGACGAGAACATCGCGCTGGGCGTCCCGCTGACGGTTTGCCATACGCCGGTCTTTGAATTTGGCGGCAACCCTCTTGGCGGCATTCCGATCAGCGGTACGCCGCTTTGCCCGACGGTGACGCCGACGGTCGTAATCCTGAACAAACGCGCGCTGAATTACACCAGCAATAAGCTTCCAAACGATCCGACAGTCGAACTTCCGACCGGTGCTTGTAATAAGGTGGCTTTTGAACTGGTCGCCAACATCGCTGACACAAAGACCCTGGAGATGATCAGGATTGAAGACCAATTGCCGCCGGGCATGACGTTGGTCAACAATTCCGTGACCATCCTGAACGCCATCGGAGGATCACCCGGCTGCACCAATTACGGAACCAATTTTGTTTGCGCCGAACTTCCCACGGAAACAGGGACGCCGGGCGCTCCTCCCTATGACAAGGAAGACATCATCATCCGATTCGAAGCCTATGTGAACAACAACGTTTTGAATCAGGCAAGCTGCAACTCCGCCATTATCGTCAACACCGCCACGCTCGACGCGAAATACAACCTGCTAAGCATTCCCCAGCAAACCGCCGAACTGAAGATCGAAGTCGAGCACGTGACGATGCAAAAAACCGCTTCGGGGCCAGACGTCAATGATCCGTTGCATGTCGTGCCGGGAGACGTCGTTACTTACAATCTGAATTTTCAAGTGTCGGAAAACACCAGCGTCAGCAACGTGGTAATCACCGACACTATCCCGAACGGCATAGACGTTCCGGGCCCCTTTTTCTTCGCGACGTTGCAGTGCGCGGGCGGACCAATCTCCTTCATTCAGCCCGTAGTCAGCACCATTGGCGACGGCACGAAAACGCTGACGTTTAGTTTTCCCAGCTTGAGTTCCTGCACGAATTGTATGCTCAGCTTTTCTGGAACCGTGCAGCAAACCTACAGACTGCCGATCCTGGGCCAGAATGTGTTGGCCTCCGATTCGCTGATTCCATCCTGCGGTTCGCCCACGCCGCTGCTCAACTGCACGAAGATCAGCTACACCCTCAATGGCCAGACCTGCATGGACGACACCGCCGGAGGCGTGATCGTCAAACCGACTCGCATCGGCAAGGAAGTGGTTGGGCCGATTCCCCCAAACGGCTTCCAACCGGGCGATCTGGTGACGTTCAAGCTAAAGATGTGCCTTGATTCGGGCGACACCAAAAGCGTCGAATTCACGGACTATCTGCCGTCGCCGATCTTCCAGGTCAACACCGTCTCCGACGTCAGCCCGGTGACCATCACCCAGACATCAGGACTGACGATCTTGCCTCCTCCAACCGTGACGACGACGGTTTCGCCTGGCGACAATTCGGTCAAGTTCACGATCAATCCAACACCCATCACAACCAATACCGTCAGGGCGGACGGCCCGGTTTGCTTCGAGGTGAAGTTTTCGGCCTACGTCACTTACGAACCGTTCGCTGACGATCTGTTTTTGACCAATATTTTCCCCAGCAAGAACGTGCTGACGAATGGCGAGGAGGAAGGGCATTTCACCGGCGCCATCATTCACGTACGCGCGCCGAAGCTGAAAGTGACCAAAGGCGTATTCGACACAGATAATTCTTTCGCCGACAACCTCAGCCAGTTACCCGGTCCGCAACCGTACAACAAAGACGCTCAGGGCCTGGATGCCAACGACAAGGTTACGTATTACGTTACGGTCGAAAACGAAGGCGGTGCCCCCGCAGTAGGTGTCAGCGTGACGGACGCGCTTCCTGCCGGTTTGATGATTGTGTCTTATCCGATGGCAGTTGGCAGCAGTCCTACGCCCGGCATCACCTGCAAGCTCAGTGGCAATCCAACCCCGTGTCCGGCGGTCGGCAGCACAATTCCGCCTGGACTGACAGTGAACGCTTTTTACGGTGGCAATTCATTGCCTGCCGGACAAAACTGGATTTTCAAAATCGAATTGATGCTTCCAGCGAACGTTGCGCCTTGTCAGAGCTTCGTCAACTCGGCGTCGGCGACATGGAGTTCATTTTATTTTGTTGATATTCCCCCAGGGTCTTATTCGACACCCTTCCCGGAAACGCCGCCCGATTCGGCGACAATCACGACGGCCAGTCCGACCATCACCAAAACCATCGTCAGCACCAGCCAGGCGCACACGACGGGCAATGATGTTGCCATCGGCGAAAAGGTCAAGTATCTGGTGCATATTCGCGTGCCGGAAGGAACCTTCACTGGCGTCAACGTGATGGACACGCTGGATCCAGGTCTGGCCGTCGTGGATGCGTCCATCCTCGCCACCCAAACAGGGGCGGTTGTGACAGGCTCTTTATCAGGTACGATTGCCAGCGGCGGCGGCATGATCAGCTTCAATCTGGGAACAGTCGCCAATTTAAACACCATTAACAGCGTGGAAGAGTACATCGAGTTCATGTACGAAGCCGTGGTGCTTAACGTCCCGGGCAACGTGCAGGGAACAATGCTGAAAAACACCGTCAAGTGGACTTCCGCCCAATGCAATCCGACACCGGTTTCTTCGACGCCGGTCAAGGTGGTCGAACCGAAATTGCAAATCACCAAGACGCCATCGCCCCTGACTGCCGATGCGGGGGACACGATCACCTGGACAATCACGGTTACCAATAACAGCCCAAGCGATGCTGATGCTTTTCAGGTCAATCTGACCGACACCATTCCAACGATCCAAGGGCTGACGTATGTGAGCGGCTCACTTATGCATATGGGCGGATTGACGCCAGCGCTTACGCCGCCGGTGGGCAATCAGCCATTGATGGCAGCCTGGAACACATTCCCGCTCGGCGCAAGTTCCGTGATCAAGTTCCAAACGCTGGTGGGTAACGGAGTCTTTGCCTGCGCTACGCTCAGCAATAAAGCCACTGTGAATTGGGCCAGCATTCCGGCGACCTCCACTCCCATCTCGCCGTGGAATACAAACTCCTGCCCCCGCATGGGGACGCCGTCGCTTTGCGGCAGCCCGAATAACTACACGGCGATGGCGACCGGCATCGTCAATGTGCCAAGCCTCACCGCGCAGAAGAGCCTGGTGGCGACCAGTGCGCTACATACGACAGGCAGTAATGTGACCATCGGCGAGGTGCTCACCTACAATTTGACCATCTGCGTACCCGAGGGAACGACGCCGGGTCTGGTTGTTACTGATGTTTTGCCGCCGGGGCTGGAGGCCGTCAGCGCGACTTTGCTGCCCGGCATCGCCGGTTCGGGCGGTCCACTGACGATCACGTCGGGCTGCGGCGCTACGCAGACCTTTAACCTTTCCAACTTCTCAGTCCCAGGCGATAACAATCCGGCCAATAACTGCTTCACCATCGAACTGAAGGCCAGGGTCTGTGACGTGCTGAGTAACAACGGCATGACCGGTATGCAGACCATTCTGAACAATTCCTTTACCGTGTTAATACCGGGCGATGAGCCGGGGCTTCCACCGATTTGTTCGGCGACTTCGAATCAGGTTTCGGCGACGGTGGTCGAACCGAAGCTGGACATCAAGAAAGAATTCATTCCGGGCGTGGTCGAGCCGAATTCCACGGTGCAGATCAAAATCACCGTTACCAACACCGGCACATCTGACGCATTCGGCTTGTCGTTGCAGGATATTTTGGGTGGTTGTCTGACGTATGTCAGCGCGATTACGCCGCCGGAATATATCATCACGCCAGCCGGCAACACGCTGACAATTTCAACGTTGCCGACAACCTCGCTTGCGGTGGGTGGCATGGCAATGTTCACCATCACGGCGAATGTTGGTAATTGCTGCTCTGTGCCGAACACGGTCACGGGCAGCGCCTCCACCTTGTCGGACGTGGTCACGGAAGAACGCACCGTGACGGGGCAAGGCAGCGATACTTTGATTGTCAAAGGCACGAATTGTCCGTGTTATGACCTGGCACAACCGAGCGCACTGGGCGCTTGGTATAGCTTCGACGAAACCAGCGGCACAACGTCCCGCGATATTGGCGGCATCGTCAACAATCTGGGAACTTTCGGTGCGGGCACCACAGCTCCCGCGATCACTTCTGGCATCGTCAAAAACGCGCTTCTCTTTGACGGCAATGATGATTACGTTCAGGCCGCCAACGAAAACGAACTCAACATTCGCGGCGCTTGCAACACCAACGACGCGGAAAATTACACCATTGACGCCTGGATTCAGTCTGATGGGGTCGGAACGCAAACCATTGTGGATAAGCGCGTGGGCGGCGTTTTCACGGGCTACATCCTGTTCCTCAACAATGGACGGTTGGCCATTCAAATCAATGGTCAGAATTACGCCACTCCCACATCTCTGCCGGTGCTGACCGACAACCAATGGCATTTCATTGCTGTCACCGTGCAGCGTTGCCCGACGCCGCAAGCGAAGTTTTATGTGGACGGCGATCTGGTTCACACGGCCACACTGAACGCTTCCGCGTCAAATTCGATGGTCAACAGCGAACCGCTTTACATCGGCACGCGAAGCTTATCGGTCGGCGTTGGAGCCGCTTTCAAAGGCAAGCTGGACGAACTGGAAATTTTTAAGCGCGTTTTATCTGAGCAGGAACTGGATCAGATATACGCCGCCGGGTCTGGAGGCAAATGCAAATGCGTTACGCCTCCCCAAAACGACAGCATGGTGGGTTGGTGGCCGTTGAATGAACTGGCTGGCGACACTACGGTTTACGATCTCAAACTTGCCAACCACGGTGTTCAAGTTCCGGCAGGCGCGCTCGGTTCGCCGAACGTGATACCGATTACCGGTGTCGTGAATGGGGCGTTCCGTTTCCCGTTGGTCAACCAAGCAGACAAGTACATCGAAGTTCCGGACAACGCGGCGCTGGATTTCGGTACGGGCAGTTTCACGATTGAGGCATGGTTTAGGCCATTTTCGCAGTCAGCCAACCTCGTTCATCCAATCGTGGACAAACTGAATGCAGACAATAATTCAGGGTATGCGCTCTACGTGCAAAACCAGCAATTGAAATTCGTGCTGGGCGGCAGTGTGCTGATGACTTTTGGCAGCAGTCCAACTGTCATCACCATGAATGAATGGCAGCACGTGGCTGTGGTGGTTGACCGCAGCTTGAATTCAGGCAGGTTTGTTCGGAATGGCGTGACCGTCGGGACTTTTACTCCGACGCCGGGCAATTCGGACAACAACTTTTCGATGCGAATCGGCGGATCGCGGATCAGCTTCCCGTTACCGTCATTTGCAAACACCGACCTGGACGAACTGGAAATTTTCAAAGCGGCATTGACCAATGCGGAACTGGCGACGTTGTACAACGCGGGAGGCATGGGCAAGTGCTTGCCAGGTTGCGCAATCATTCCCGCCACGCTTCCGGAGGCAATGATAGGCGTTCCATACAGCCAGCAACTTACGTTGACGGGCTGCGCGGGAACAGTGATTTGGAACATTTCGGGCGGCTCGTTACCGCAGGGAATGATTCTAAACCCAACAACCGGCGTTCTTTCCGGAACGGTAAACCAAGCATCAGCAGGAAATGTTACGATCACGGTTAAAGCCACTTGCTCCACTGGTTGCATGGTGACGAAAGACTACCTGTTTTCTTGGGCGCCATGCGTCTATGTCATCAACCCGATGAACGCTAGCTACCTCTCAGGCGGCGGCACGGGATCGGTTTCGGTTTCGACAGGAATCTTGTGCAACTGGGTAGCGAGCAGTAACGCCGCCTGGTTGAGCATCACCGGCGGCGCTTCGGGAACGGGTAGCGGGACGGTCAACTACAGCGTTGCTCCGAATACTGGTGTGGCGCGTGTTAGCACGCTGACCATCGCCGACCAAACCTTCACCGTGACGCAAAGCGGAATTTGTACGGTTACAGTCAATCCTGCGACGCTGATCAATGGCTTTGTCGGTACGGCTTACAGCCAGACCTTCACGGCTTCAGGCGGAACCGGGCCGTATTCCTTCGCTCGTGTTACCGGAACGCTGCCGCCGGGGTTGACGCTGAATCCGACCACTGGCCTTTTGTCCGGCACGCCGACAACGCAGGGCGCATACACCTTCACCGTGGAGGCGACGGCAAGCAACGGCTGCAAGGGCACGCGCGATTACACCGTCACCATCAGCGGCAGCGGCTTGCAGTTTTTCACCTTGCCGAATCCGGTTCGGATTGTTGACACCCGGCCAGGACAGGCGGCCTGTTCTATGCCGGGAAATCCGATTGCGGGCGGAACTTCATTGACGCAGGCAGCAGCTAGCTTCTGTGGCATTCCGTCTACCGCCAGAGCGGTTATGGGCAACGTCACGGTCGTGACCCCTGCGGCGAATGGGTTTTTGACCATTTTCCCCAGCGATGCCGTGCAGCCGGGAGTCGCCAACACCAACTTCATCGCGGGCGATGTGTTGAACAATGTCTTCACCGTTGGCTTAGGCCAGGCGGACGGAGCGTTGAAGATATTCGCTTCGACAACGGTGCATGTCGTGGTGGATGTGACGGGATATTTCGCTCCGCCAGCAGCGGGAGGTTTGTTCTTCCACACGCTGCCCAGCCCCATTCGATTGGAAGACACTCGTCCGGGGCAAACCGCCTGCGTGACGCCGGGAGCGCCTTTGCTAGGGGGGACAGATACCACGCATCAGGGCGCGACGACTTGCAACGGCGTGACGATTCCTTCCGCGGCCAGAGCCATGATGGGAAACATCACTGTGGTTAATCCTGCCGCAAACGGTTTTATCACTTTGTACCCAGCCGACGCGCCGATCCGCCCGCTGGCGGCCAGCGGAAATTACCGTGCAGGCGCGGTGCTCAATTCGCCGTTTACCGTCGGTTTATCGCCGACGGGACAATTCAAAATCTTCACAGCGGCGACAACCGATGTGGTGATTGATGTGCTGGGATATTTCAGCCCTGACCTGGTGGACATAAACGGAACCGGATTGCTGTTTACTCCAATCACTCCGTCGCGATTGGTGGATACCAGGCCCGGTCAACCTGCCTGCTTTAACCTGGGTGCGCCGTTACCTAGCGGAGTGGACGTACTGCAAGGCGTAGCGAACAGTTGCACCATTGCCAGCACGGCCAGGGCGATTATGGGTAACGTCACGGTCGTGACGCCTGCGGCAAACGGCTTCCTGACGTTCTGGCCCAGCGATACTCCTAGACCGTTGATCTCAACCTCGAACTATCCAGCGGGCAGAAACTTCAACCGCTTTTTCACGACAGGGTTGGGAGCGGCCAATGGCGCATTCAAGATGTTCTCGGCACAAACCGTCAATTTGGTGGTGGATGTGTCGGGATACTACGCGCCGTAACGGCTGAACAAGTTTTCTCCATGCAAATATTGGGGGAATGGACTCTTTTCCGGAGTTCATTCCCCTTTTTTGCTGGAAAGGTTTCTCACCGATTGGACGACAGCGATTAATTCGCCTTGCCAGAAAGCGATGGCACATAGAAAATGCCACACCGCAAAAAAAAAAAGACACACACAACCTCGAATAGTACCGATCAAGAACCAACATC
>CAYLJQ010000232.1:0-9593 GCA_964383955.1 uncultured Heliomicrobium sp.
GATGGCCAGTTTCCAGCTTGTCGAATTCTTTCAAAACGCCACCAAATCCCAAACAGAGTGAAGCCGGAAAAGCATCTCGCGGGCTTATGCCTTGCGGGCTGTACTTTTGAAAAGGCTGGCGTAAGATTGCGCCGAAATTCCGACATTGATGTGTGCATCGTGGCAGGTCTGCGAAAAGCACGACTGAACAATTGGCGAGAGAAAGCCGTAATCCAGCCGAACTGTAAGAAACCAACTGGCAAAGGACAAAAAAGAACTATGTTTTGCCCGAAATGCGGAAACGCCAACCAAAGGCCCGAAAGCTATTGCCGTCAATGCGGAATTTTTTTGCCTGACATCAAAAAGCTCAAAAAGAAAGAAATTCCTCCCGAACAACATATTCAGGTCAACAGCGTTTTAAGCCTCATGACCGCGATCGCCAGCGGTGTGCTGACAATCTTGCTTCATGCGTTTTTTACCGGCAAACCGGGAACGCCGGTGCTGATTTACGTCACGATAGGGTTTCTGACGGCCATGTTTTTCTGGCAAGTGCAGACCTTCTGGCGAACCCGGCAGTTGAAAAAGCATTTTCCGAAACGCAAAAATCACGAACAGGATGAAGCTGAATCGGTGGAGACAAATCCGCTGGCCGAATCCGTAACGACAAAGGGATTATTGAGCGAACCTGGCTTCAGCACTGCCGCTCCACCGAGCATCATCGAAAACACCACCAAACATTTGGGCGAAAAAGTTTGAAGGTTCATCGCCTCTCTCGGAAACTGGGCGAATGATTGTTTGGCAAACCGGGCAAGAAATTCATGAGCAAGGTTATCGTAACTATCAACAATACGTTTGAGGAATACGATCTGATTCCAATAGGCGCTGATCACTGGGCCCAACTTTTAAGAGTTAGCGTTTCGGCAGAGGGTAAAAAAGAGGAATTCTCGATTTTCAACACGTGGCCTCATCCTCTTAGCCAAACTCTTTGCGAAACTCTAAGCAATCGTGTTCGCAAATCCACAGCTAAAGAAGTGATTGGGTTTTTCGTTTCCGACAGGGAAGGATGGGCACACATAGAAACAGATGGTTGTGAGGTCAGCCTTTTTGGTCTTGCAGCGGCAGTCGCAGTTATCAAAGCAAGTTGGGGATGGGATGAAAGCCCTTCCATCGTTGTTAAAGTAAATGATGTCGAAGTGCGAGTATTGCCGCGCTTCGATGGCAATAATTGGGTTGTGATGAGTCTTCAAGAATAAGAAGCTCGTGCTCAGAGAATCTTCAACAAACCTAAAGGATCGAATCATGAAACGTTCGCTCGCATCAATAATCGCCGTCACCCTACTTTTCATGCTTGCTGCTACACTGCTTTTCGCCCAGCAGCCGCGCCAGCTCACGCCGGAACAGCAGGCACAGCAACAAGCCCAGCAAGCTGCCACCCGCGAAGATCACAAGCGGATGATGGAATTGCTGAACATCAAAGAATTGCGGCCTGGCGCAAACGGCAGCAACAAGGATGCTCCGAATTTCGCCAATTACGATGAATCGAAGGTAAAGCCGTATTCTCCGTTGCCCGACCCGCTGACGCTGAAGAACGGCAAAAAAGTCACGTCGGCCAAAATGTGGTGGAATCAGCGGCGCGCTGAAATCGTCGAAGACTTCGACCGCGAAATGTATGGCCGCGCGCCGAAAGTGACCCCCAAAGTAATCTGGGAAGTGACCAGCACGACGAATGAAACCAAGTACGACACGGCGGTTGTCACCAAACAGCTTGTCGGCCACGTAGACAATTCGTCTTATCCGGAGGTGACGGTAAACATTCAATTGATGCTGACGGTTCCGGCCAACGCAACTGGCCCGGTGCCTGTGATTATGGAATTCGGCTTTATTGGTCCGCGTCCCGGAGCGCCAGCGCCAACTGCGCCTGCCGCCGGAGCGCCTCCTCCTTGGCAACAACAAGTGCTGGCGAAAGGCTGGGGCTACGCGACGCTGGTTCCCGGCAGCATTCAGGCCGACAACGGTGCGGGCTTGACGGCGGGCATCATCGGTTTGGTCAACAAAGGCCAACCGCGCAAAGCCGACGATTGGGGAGCGCTTCGCGCCTGGGCTTGGGGCGCAAGCCGCGCGCTGGATTACTTTGAAACCGACAAATCCGTGAACGCCAAAATGATTGGCCTGGAAGGGCATTCGCGTTATGGCAAAGCGACACTGGTCACGATGGCGTATGAACCGCGCTTGGCCATCGCCTTTGTCAGTTCTTCCGGCGCAGGTGGAGCCAAAATCCATCGCCGCAACAATTACGGAGAAATGGTTGAAAACGTCGCCGCTCCCAGCGAATACCATTGGATGGCAGGCAATTATATGAAATACGCCGGGCCGCTGACGGCGAACGATCTGCCGGTGGATGCGCATGAACTGGTGGCGCTGTGCGCGCCGCGTCCGGTGTTTATCAGCGCAGGCTCCGTGGCGAATGGCGATGGCTGGGTAGACGCCAAAGGTATGTTCTTGGCAGGAGCGCACGCCGGGTCTGTGTACAAACTGCTTGGCAAAAAAGGCATGGGGACGATGGAGTTTCCGCCAATGGAAACCGGCTTGATGGATGGTGATGTGACGTTCCGGCAACACAGCGGCGGGCACACGCCAGGACCGAATTGGCCGACGTTTCTGACGTTCGCCAGCCGCTACCTGAAAGCGCCGCCGGTCAAGGCAGCACAGGCTGCGGCCAAATAAAATGTGACTGCTGAAGCCCTTTTCCCCTTGGTAACAATCGTCCGAATGAGGAGGAAAATTATGCGTAAAAGTTTCTTTGTAATGCTGTTTTGTTTTTGCTTGATGGGGCTGACTCTGGCGCATCAAGCTGCCAATGAAAAGAACCTGCTTGGCACTTGGGCTGGAACCTGGACCGGAGGCAGTAACGGATCCTTTGAATTGACGCTTACCAAAGCCGCTGATGGGAAACTGGGTGGCAGCATTTCACCAAAGCCCGATGGTGGAGAAAGTTACACCGTCCCGTTTACTTCGGCAGTGTTTGCAGACGGCAAAGCCACACTGAAGCTGCAAGACCCAGCAGGAGAAGCAGAAATCACCCTTGTGGTGAGTGCTGACAGTTCAGCCTTAACTGGCACGTACTCCGTTCGCATCAAAGCCGACGGCAATGAAGTGGATCAGGGAACTGTGAAGGCGACCAAGAAGCCATAACGCCAGTTATGCTGACTCAGCATTCCGCAAAAATGATGAAAAGTTCGGATATCGCGCGTCTGCGCCTACAAAACCAGCGAATTGCAGAATCAAACTTCACCAAGCCGGACGATGTCGTCGCCTGGTTTGGCGCGGTTCAGGCGCAGGATTTTAACGGAGCATTGTGGGCTGTTGGTTTGCGAATGCCTGCGGAACTTCATCCGACCGAAGCGATGATTGAGCAGGCAATTGCCGATGGAAAGATGATTCGCACCTGGCCGATGCGCGGAACCCTGCATTTTGTAGCGGCGGCGGATGCTCACTGGATGATGGATTTGTTGGCGGCGCGCGTTGCCAAACGATTTCTGCCCCGGCTGCAAAAAGATTACGAACTGGATCGAGCGGTTTTCACTCGCGCCGAAAAAGCGCTTGTTCGCGCCTTGCAAGGCGGCAAGCAGCTTTCGCGCAGTGCGATGTATCAGGTGCTGGAATCGGCGAAGATCGCGACAAGCGGCGGACGCGGATTGCAAATTTTGTCGCTGCTTTCGCTGACCAAGCTGCTCTGTTTTGGCGCGCGCGAAGGCAAGCAGCCTACTTTTCGGTTGTTTAACGAATGGGTTCCGGCGGCGACAACGAAATCCACGGAAGAAGCGTTGGCCGAACTCGCCCGGCGCTATTTCACCAGCCACGGTCCGGCCAGCTTACAGGATTTTATCTGGTGGTCTGGGTTGACCGTGACAGAGGCGAAAGCCGCAATTGAACTGGCGAAATCAACTTTGGTGCGGGAAACGGTGGACGATCAAACCTACTGGTTTGCGCCGGTCAGTTCCGCAGCCAAATCTTCCAAAGATAAATTGCCATCCACGTATTTGTTGCCGCCTTATGACGAATACACCGTCGCGTACAAAGACCGAAGCGCAGTGCTCCACCCGGAAAATGCAAAACTCGCCAGCACAGGGAACGGTATTTTCAACCCCATCATTGTGATCAATGGGCAGGTCGTCGGTGTCTGGAAGCGCGAACTCCGAAAAGGCACGGTCACCATTACGCCAAACTTCTTTGCCAAACTCGGCAAAGCCGAAATCAAGGACCTGGCGTCAGCCGCAAATCGGTACGGGAACTTTCTTTCCGCTTCGGTTGTGATGTCGTAACCGGCTGATGAATGGCGGCGTCATTGCCGATGACGCGCCATCGTGCGCAGTTCAACCCGCAAAAAACTCAATCTTCATCAGGAGGCTTCAAGGTATGCAGGCTCATTTCTGTCAGGTTCCCCACAGGCTGAAACAATTGATCGTTTTGGTGCTTTGTTTCGGCTTGACGCTGGCGCCAGCCACAACGTTTGCGCAGGACAAAAAGGCCGAATCGGACAACCGCGTTCAGAAAGCCAATTACGACTTGGCTTCGCGCTGGACGGCGCAAAAAGTCGGCAAGATGGTTTTTGACACTGCCGTCACGCCGCATTGGTTCGAAACCGGCGACAAATTCTGGTACAGCTACGAAACCGGGCAGGGCAGGAAGTTTTACCTGGTTGACCCGCTGAAAAAATCCAAAACGCCATTGTTCGACAACGCCAAGATGGCTGCGCAACTGACCAATGTTACGCGCATTCCTTACGACGCCCAGCATCTGCCGATCACCACAGTTCGGATGGTCAAGAAAGATTCGGCGTTTCAGTTCGACATCAGTGTGCCGCGCGAAGCTGAAATTCCTGGCCTGAAAAAAGAAGACCAGGCGGTGGCGGGTGCAGGGCAAGGGCAGGGCAATCCGGAAGATGAGCCTGAAGGCGAAGAAGCCGGTGAACAGGGGGATGATCCGCAGCAGCGCGGCGCGCAAGGCGCGGGGCAAACGCCGCCGGTTTCTCCGAATCGCACAATTTATTTTGAATGGGATTTGGCAACGGCCAAACTCAGTTTGCTGCCGGATTACCAACCGCCGCGCAAAACGCGTTGGGCTTCTGTTTCGCCGGACGAAAAGACAATTGTCTTCGCTCGCGGCCAGAATCTGTTCATGATGGACGCTGAAAATTATGCCAAGGCGCTGAAGAAAGAAGACGACACGACCATCGCCGAAACCCAGATTACGACCGATGGCGAAGAAAATTACAGCTATGCGCGCCGATTGCGCGAAGAAGAAAAAGGCGCGTATCGGTTCAGCGACAAAAACAAAACGCCGCGTACTCCGGCGATTGCCGTTTTCTGGTCGAAGGATTCCAAGAAGTTTTCCGTGCTTCGCAACGATCAACGAAAAGTCGCTGATTTATGGGTAATCAATTCGCTGTCGAACCCGCGCCCGGTGCTGGAATCCTACCGATATGGCATGCCCGGCGAAGCCAATCAGCCGCAAGCCGATCTGGAAGTGTTCGACATTGCCAGCAAGGCTCGCGTTAAGATCAAGGAAGACCGTTTTCCTGATCAACAAGTCTCGGTTTACGCTGCCGTTCCCACCAACGCAGAGCGCGAGCGCGCGCGGTTCATCCAAGTAGATCGCAGCGGCGAACAAGACCAACAGCAGCAACAGCAAGGCGGTGGCCCGCAAGGCGGCGGCGTAGAACCGAAATGGCTGGCCGATGGTTCGGACAAGCTTTATTTCAATCGCACCAGTCGCGATCTGAAAAAAATTGATGTTTGCGTTGCCGACACCACAACGGGCGAAGTCAAAACCTTGATCGAAGAGCGGCTGAACACTTACGTCGAAATCAAACCGCTGGTGCTGATTGGCAATGGGCAAGAGCTGATTCACTGGTCGGAGCGGGACGGCTGGGGGCATTACTACTTGTTTGGAGCCGATGGCGCGTTGAAAAACCAGATCACTTCGGGTGAGTTTTACAGCGACAGCATCGAAGCTGTGGACGAAAAAACGCGGACTTTGTATTTCAACGCCAATGGCCGTGAAGCCGGCGAAGACCCGTATTACCTGCACACATACAGCGTAAATTTCAGCGGTGCGGGAACAAAACTGCTGAATCCCGGTGACGCTTCGCACGCGGCGGCGACTTCGGATTCCGGCAAATACTTCGTGAACAATGCGTCGCGCGTAAATACTGCGCCAGAATCCATCCTGTGCGATCAACTCGGCAATAAGGTCATGGATTTGGAAAAGACAGACCTGACGGCAATGAACGAAGCCGGGTTCAAATTCCCCGAACCGTTCAAAGTCAAAGCCGACGACGGCGTCACGGACCTGTACGGCGTGATGTACAAACCCTTTGATTTCGACGAAAAGAAAAAATATCCGATCATCGCGTATGTGTATCCCGGTCCGCAGACGGAAAGCGTGACCAAGACTTTCACGCCGCGAAACGACCGCATCGCGCTGGCACAGTTCGGTTTTATCGTTATTGAAGTCGGCAACCGCGGCGGCCATCCTTCGCGGTCGAAGTGGTACCACAATTACGGCTACGGCAACTTGCGCGATTACGGATTGGCGGACAAAAAATCCGCAATTGAACAGCTGGGGCGCCGCCACGCTTTTGTTGACGTTGATCGTGTGGGCATCTTTGGCCATTCGGGTGGAGGGTTTATGTCCACGGCGGCGATGCTGGTGTACCCGGACTTTTTCAAAGTCGCAGTGTCGTCTTCAGGAAACCACGAAAACAACATTTACAATCGTTGGTGGAGCGAAAAACATCACGGCGTCAAAGAGGTCACAGACAAAGACGGCAAGGTGAAATACGAATACACCATCGAAAAGAATTCCGATCTGGCCAAGAACCTGAAAGGGAAATTGATGCTGGTCACAGGCGACATTGACGACAACGTACATCCGGCAAACACCTTCCGCATGGCGGATGCCTTGATCAAAGCGAACAAACGCTTCGACTTTTTCATCATCCCCGGCAAGCGGCACGGATACGCTGACGCCACAAACTATTTCTTCTGGCTGCGGGCGGATTATTTCTGCAAACATCTGCTGGGCGATGTCAGCAGCAGTGTAGATATGGTGGAACTGAACAAGGAACGCGAACAGGTTGGTGACAAGGGCGCTGCTCGGCGCGGAGGCGGACGCTAGCCCAAATCACATTCGCTTGGTAGAGTATCGCGCGCGCAGGGAATTGCTACCGGCGCGCGCGATTTTATTTCAGTCAGTACCGCGCGCGGTAGCAAGCGGTTAATCGCTAACACCCGCTTCCTACCGGTCGCGGTACTGATTCACAGAAAGGTCATCAACGAATGAGTAATAAGACTGTCAGCGAAGAAAGCTTGCAGCGCATCAACAACTTCGTCGAAAAGTACTGCGAAAAATCCGGCACCAGCGTTCACCCGGATAAAGAGGTCACCGACGGCGTCATCCTGGGCCTGGCTTATCACAAAGACACGCTGGGCAAACCGCTTTGCCCTTGCCGTTTTTACCCCAACAAACAGGAAGAGGTCACGCATCGAACCTGGATTTGTGCTTGCGACGACATGCAGATTTACAAGTATTGCCACTGCCTGTTGTTCGTCACGCCCGAAGGGATGCCGATCACCGAATACCTGCCGGAAGACCATGAAGGCCGCGCAGCGTACGGATTGGTCAAAGACCCCACGCCGGACAAAGGCCGCCCGCTTCGCGCCAAAGCTGCCGAACGCGAGGAAGAACGCATAAACAGGCCTTCGTAAAATAAATTTTGGAGTGCTGCGGCTTGGCGCAGCTTTGGCTTTCGTCACAGGCACATTCACCGAAACTAAAGGCACTCCACAGCGAACGAAAAGCGGTGTCTAGCCACCGCACTCCAAATCCTAACAACTATGCCCAATGGATACTTAAGCCTGGTTTTACACGCGCACCTGCCGTTTGTGCGCCACCCTGAATACCCGGATTTTCTGGAAGAAGACTGGCTGTACGAGGCCATCAGCGAAACGTACATTCCATTGCTGATGGCGTTCAATCACCTGCGTGACGAAGGTGTAAAGTTCCGGCTGACGATGTCCATGACACCGCCACTGTGCGAAATGCTCAGCGATCCATTGTTGCAGCAGCGCTATGTCAATCACCTGAACAAGCTGTGCGAACTGGCAGAAAAAGAAGTTGAGCGCACACAGAATGAGGCTCCGCAGTTTCATCCCGCCGCCTTGATGTACCGCCGCCACTTCAACGAATGCCTGGACGTTTTCGAAAATAAGTACCAGCGCAACATCGTGCGCGGCTTCCGGGAATTACAAGACGCGGGCTTTGTAGAAATCATCACCTGCTGCGCAACGCACGGCTACCTGCCGTTGATGTCGAACGAAACCGCCAAGCGGGCGCAGATTCAGGTTGCCCGCGAAAATTACATAAAACATTTTGGCCGCCCGCCGCGCGGCATCTGGCTGGCGGAATGCGCGTTCAATCCCGGTGACGACCAATACCTGCAAGAAGCCGGAATCAAGTTTTTCATTGCCGACGCGCACGCGATTTTGTACGGAACGCCGCGACCGCGCCGGGGGATTTACGCTCCCGTTATCACGCCGGAAAACGTTGCCGTCTTTGCTCGCGATTCTGAAACCAGCGAACAAGTTTGGAGCTCGGAAATCGGCTATCCCGGCGACCCGGATTACCGCGAGTTTTATCGCGATCTTGGGTACGACGCGCAGGATTTCGAATACATCAAACCCTACCTGCATGACGACGGAGTTCGCCGCAACATTGGCGTCAAATACCACCGCATCACGGGCAAAGTTGATCTGCACATGAAAGCGCCGTACATGCCGGAATGGGCGACGAACAAAGCCGCTTCGCACGCCAGCGACTTTCTGGCGAACCGGCAGGCACAGGCCCGGCACTTGCAGGGTTCACTGGGCCGCGCGCCGCTGATTCTGGCGCCATATGACGCGGAACTGTTCGGCCACTGGTGGTTCGAAGGGCCGCAGTTTTTGTTTTATCTGTTCAAAAAACTTCACTACGATCAGGACGAAATTCAGCCGATTTCGCCCATTGATTACCTGACGATTTATCCCGAAAATCAAAAACAAACGCCGTCCGCGTCTTCGTGGGGAGCGGAAGGGTACAACCGCGTCTGGATCAACGCGCAGACCGATTGGATTTACAAACACCAGCATGCAGCCGAACGGCGAATGGTGGAGTTGGCTGAAAAGTTTCCCAGTGCCGATGACTTACTGCTCCGAGCGTTGAATCAAGCCGCGCGAGAATTGTTGCTGGCACAATCTTCGGACTGGGCGTTTATCATCACGACCGGCACGATGGTGCAATACGCCATCAAACGATTCAGAGATCACATCCATCGCTTCACCAAAATTTATGACATGGTGAATGCCGAAGAAATTGACGAAGCCTGGCTGGCGGAAGTCGAACGCCGCGACACGATCTTTCAGGAAATTGATTACCGCGTTTATTACCCGATTGCGTAACCGATGCGGTACCGGGAGCGGTAGGGCAATGAGATTAAGGCAAGGAAATTGCTTGTGGCTTGTGGTGGGACAGGTTCGTAACCTTGCCTTTACCCACATTTTTCCAGTTTTGTTGTT
>CAYLJQ010000233.1:0-9587 GCA_964383955.1 uncultured Heliomicrobium sp.
GCAAATACCTTTTGTTTCCAAACAACCAAAAATTTTCTATTCGGGTGATCCTCTTTTTATTCGCTTTCCGCGTGTCTTGATGAAGGCCATCGAATGCAGTTCGTAGCTTCGCCGCAGGCAAGACTACGGGCGCTGAAGAAGGAAAGTTCGTAGCTTCGCCCAAAGGCAAGATTACGAATACTGAGAAACAAGAGCGTCGGCGCTTGCCGAAGGCTTGAGAAGGAGAATTGTTATGTCGAAACGTTTTATGTTGTGCGCAAGCGTGTTGCTGATGTTTGCGCTGCTAAGCCTGCCTGGTTCACAGGCCCAGTCAGTTCCCGCCAGAGGATTTTTCATTCCGATTTCGTCGTACAAAGACGATCCATTCGTGTCGGAATCTATCGTGAAACAACTGCCCACGTTGAAATTCGGCCAGTATGAAGATGGCCGTCTCAACCTCCTGGGCAATCCGGTTTTAGTCCTAGACGAGGCCTTTATTTATAGAGAAAACCGTGACACTGGCGAGTTCACGCCCTTCGCCTGGAATCCGTGGCCGGAAACCAGAGCCAATGAAAATGGAGATTTCAGCTTTCCAAACGAAGAACGCTTCCCGTTGTTCAAGCCAGAACGCGGCCCCGACGGCAAGATCATCTTGCATGAAGGCTTGCAAGTCTGGATTCCAAATAACCTCAACTTGGGACTAACCACAGCCTTTGAGGCCGCCAATTCCGTCAAAGACGCGGCGGAAGCCTGGACCGGGCGCGGCATCAAGTGGGGCAACCAGACCAAAGAACGAGAAGGACAGCTTCAAATCAACGGCCACTCTTTCATTGACTTCAATGCCTTCTATGCCCCCGGATCGCGGCAACTGTTTTTTGGCGTTTTGCCATACCGCCTTCCCGGTGAAACAGAGGTCAAGATGTTCGAAACCGCCAGTTCCTGGGAGATGGTGGCGCACGAATGCGGGCATGCAATTCATCACGCAATCAAACCAAATGCTGACGTTTCGGATACTGGTTTCCGAACCTGGTCTGAGTCTTTCGCAGATCAGACGGCAATGTGGACATCGCTGCAAAACCGGGAGCGGGTGCAAAGCCTCTTGGCTGAAACCAACGGAAATCTTCACAAATCCAATTCTCTCACGCGCATGGTTGAAGCCTTTGCGGCAGTAACCGGTGAAGGCACAAGTATTCGTGACGCCTTCCACGACAAGAAGGTCTCCGACACCGACAAAGAGATTCATAACCGTTCCGAAGTTCTCACTGGCGCGGCTTACAAAATCTTCCTGACGATTTATGACGGGCTGAAGATTGAGCTTGGTGACAAGCAGGCGCTGCGGCAAGCGGGACAAATTATGGGCGTCTTCCTGATGCATTCCACCGATTACACGCCCGAAAATCAGATGACGCTTGAAGACATTGGCAAA
Organism: uncultured Heliomicrobium sp.; assembly: GCA_964383955.1. Taxonomy (GTDB): domain Bacteria; phylum Acidobacteriota; class Blastocatellia; order RBC074; family RBC074; genus RBC074. The sequence goes on from CAYLJQ010000233.1 coordinate 1,406, forward strand.
GCTTATTTGAAAGTGGACAAGGAATTTTTTGGCAGCCGCTACCACAACGCGCTGATGGATGAATTCAAGCGGCGTGAAGTCTTTGACGCGAAGTCCGAGCATGAATGGATGGTGCATGAAGACTCTTTGCCCTACATCTATTTCTCACGCCAGTCGTCAGGTCAGGATGTTGAAGACCTGTTACAGGCCAACGCAGCCATACTCGGTATCGGGCAGGATTTCGGACTGAAGCTGCAAAGCATGGTTCGGGACAATCGCTTTGGACAAACGATTATCCGCGCGCAGCTCACCTTGGGACGTGGCGAGATTGCGCAGCCGCTCGATAATCACGCGATTCTGGTTTTTCGCGCAGACGGTTCGCTGGCCGATTACCACGCTCCGTTGCAGCCATATCCATCCCTGCAAGCGCGGGAAACCGTTCAGCTCCGCAGCCTGATTTCTCAAGCCAAACGGCTTCACCTGCACCAACACGGTGCGGCGATTTCCATCGTGCGCAAAGCCAATGGCCAATGGACGGCGGAATCGCGCATGCCGCGGGGCGAAGGCCTTAATTCCTACCTGGAGGTTTTCACGCCGGAAAATCCACACGGCGAGCGGCGCGAAATCCTCATTTCGCCTCTACCACCGGACAAACGAATTTCGATTCCAGGCGACATCCTCAACTAACCAGATGGAGTGCTGTGGCTTAACGCACCACTCCAAAAACTCTGTTGGCAAAATCCATCAACAAAACAAGAGAAGGAGAATTTATGAAAAGACAACAGCGTGCCGCCACAAGCACCAGACTGACTTTGCTTGCCCTTACGCTTGGCTGCCTGATGGCAGCCGGACTTTCCAGCATCATGTCTCGATCCACATCCGCCGCACAGGATGATTCTTTGCGGCTTAATCCGAAGCACAAGCAGTCGCTCTCGAAATCCCAGAACAATCCGAAACACGCGCTCCAACCGTTGGTTGAAGAACAAGGCGAACCCCTTTATGCAGCGCCATATTCCGCAGGACTGGTGATTGAATGGAACGCCGGGCAGGCTGTTTGCCGAAATGCGACGGAAGAAGAAACGCGCGCAATGCAATCGCGCGATCCAGAGGAACCGCTGCGGTCGCTCAATCTCGAGTCAACTGCCTCAGCACCATCGCAGGAGGGAATGAAAATCATCCTGCGTGGCACGAATCAACTGGAACAGTTCCCTGCCGCCAAAGCCGCGTTCATTCGTGCCGCCGGGCGGTGGGAGTCAATGATTCAAAGTCCGATCACACTTGTGATTGACGTGGATTATGGGCCGACGCGATTCGGCCAGCCGTTCGGCGGAGTGCTAGGTTCGACAGATGTTCAATTCATCGGCAGCACACAAAATTATCCAGCGACACGCGCTGCGTTGATTGAGCGTGCTTCGAACGCGCAGGAAGCGGCGCTGTATAACTTGCTGCCGCAATTACAAATTCCGACCGACATCGGCGCGACCGCTGGCATGTTCGGCCCTTCAGCCGTTTTTCGCGCGATGGGCAGGCTGAATCCGGTGGCAAATCCCGATGGCGAACAACAGCAATTAGGCCCGCCGCCTTCTGTCGGGTTCAATTCCGCGCATCAATTCGATTTCAATCCTGACGACGGGATAGAGCCTGGCAAATATGATTTCGACGCTGTTGCCACGCACGAAATCGGCCACGCGCTGGGGTTTTCGTCCAATGCCGGAACGAAGGAGGTTGTTCCCAGTTTTCCGGGTGGACCGTCTCCGTGGGACTTGTTCCGGTTTCGTCCCGGAATGACCACGAATCTTTTCTCCACGGCCGAGCGCGTTCAATCTTCCGGCGGCGAGCAGATTTTCTTCGGCGGCGGCGCGGAAGTAAGGCTATCAACCGGACGCCCCGATGGAAGCGGCGGCGACGGCAGACAATGCGGCCATTGGAAGGATGACACGCTGAACGGCGGCGTTTACATCGGCATTATGGATCCGGTTTTGCCCGCTGGTGTGCGCGTAGAGATGACGCAAAACGACCTTATCGCGTTGGACTTGATGGGGTATCAGTTGCGAACAAGCCCGAATCCAACGCCAACGCCTGGCGGCGATACTGTCGCGCTGACTTCCGGTGTTGCCAAAACCGGTTCAATCCCTGCGCCTCCGTCCGGCAGCGCCACGCTTGGCCAAACGCAATTCACCATTCAGGTTCCAACCGGTGCAACCCAACTCAGGATTGATCTGAGCGGTAACACGGACGTTGATCTGTATGCGCGCTTTGGCAATCGCATCACGATTCAAGGCGGCGCGCCCCTTGCTGACTTCAAGTCGGAATCCACCACAGGTAACGAGTCTATCGTCATCACTTCCAGCGCCAGCCCTGCCTTGCAAGTTGGCACGTATTACATCGCTGTTGGCAACTACGGCCCTGGCGCAGCGAACTTCACCTTGACGGCGACGGTGACAGGCGGCGGCACGCCAACCCCTACGCCTGGCGGGGACACTGTTGCGTTGACTTCGGGCGTAGCGAAACCGGGAGGGCCAATTCCTGCGCCGCAACAATCCGGCGGCGGAACGCTTGGCGCGACGCAATACCTGATTCAGGTTCCAAACGGCGCGACACAACTGAACGTAAATCTGAGCGGCAATCAAGATGTTGACTTGTTCGTAAGATTCACCAGCCGCATTGCCATTCAAAACGGTTCGATTGTTGCCGACTTCAGATCGGATTCGCCCACAGGCAATGAATCCATCACCATTACGAATAGCAGTTCGCCTGCGCTGCAAGCCGGCGTGTATTACATCGGCGTCGTGAACTACGGCCCAGGCGCAGCCAACTTCACCGTAACGGCAACCGTTGGCGGCGGGACACCAACGCCAACACCGACGCCACAGCCCGGCAATCGAATCGTGCGTGTGGGTCAGGCGAGCGGTTCGCCCGGAGGAATGGTCAGCGTACCCATCGAACTAATAGCCCAAGGTGATGAAAACGCACTCGGGTTCAGTTTGACCTTCGATCCGGCTGTGCTCAGCAATCCGCAGGCGATTCCGGGCAGCGACGCTTCGGCAGCAACGCTCAACACAAATATCAGCCAGATTGGCAGCGGGCGATTGGGCATCGCGCTTTCGCTACCGTTTGGTCAAAGATTCATCGTGGGCACGCGCCAAATCGTTGTTGTGCATTTCGCCATCGCCAGCGGAGTAAGCGCGAGTTCGACGCAGGTCGGTTTTGGAGATCAACCCATTCCGCGTGAAATTTCTGATATCAGCGCTCGCACATTGCAGGCTGCTTACATGCCGGGCGCGGTGGCACTGACTTCCGGGTTTGAAGGTGATGTGGCTCCACGACCGAACGGCAACGGCTCAGTGACGATTACCGACTGGGTGCAGATCGGGCGCTTTATTGCCGGGCAGGACTCTCCTTCATCCGCAGAGATCCAGCGGGCTGATTGTGCGCCACGCGAATCGCGCGGCAATGGCAGCTTGACGATCACAGACTGGGTGCAGGCGGGCCGGTTTGCGGCGGGGCTGGATGCTCCGATTCCCTCTGGCGGGCCGACTGGCCTGAGTGGCGTTACTCCTACGGCGGCATTGCGGCGCGCGCAGTCTGATGGCGCATCTGGCGCGCGCAATGTGCGAATCAGCAACGGCCATTTCGGAAGCGGCCAACAAAGCGCGGTCATCATCGAACTCAGCGCGGAAGGCAATGAGAACGCGCTCGGTTTCAGTCTCAACTTTGATCCGGCGCAGTTGTGGTTCGTTTCAGCGTCCATCGGCAGAGACGCCAATGGCGCGACGCTTAACGTTAACACCAGCCTGACTGCGAAAGGCAGTTTGGGATTGGCGCTGGCTTTGCCGACCGGACAAACGCTTCCGACAGGTCTGCGTCAAGTTGTCGTCATCAACTTCGCCGTGGCTTCTGAAAGCCGGGCAATAACGGCGACGATCAATTTCGGTGATCAGCCCGTTACGCGCGAGCTTTCTGATGCCAGCGCGAATTCCTTGCCGGTCAGCTTTACAGGCGGCACCGTGACGTTGGGCCACAGCGTGACCAGCGTTTCGGCTGCCAGTTTCGCGGGCCAATCGCTGGCCAGCGAAACAATAGCCGCGGCTTTCGGCCAAAATCTGGCCATGCAACTCGCCACCGCCCAAAGTCTGCCGTTGCCAACAACTCTGGCGGGGACGACGGTTTCGGTGCGCGATAGCGCCGGAGTTGAACGATTGGCTCCGCTGTTTTTTGTCGCGCCCACGCAAGTCAATTATCAAATCCCGGTTGGCACTGCCGCTGGCGACGCGATGGTCACAATCACTAACGATGAAGGCTTCATTTCGACCGGGATGATTCGCATCGCTGCAGTTGCGCCGGGATTGTTTTCCGCATCTTCAAATGGCCAGGGTGCGGCAGCAGCCGTCGTCTTCCGCGTCAAAGCCAACGGCACGCAAAGCTATGAACCCGTTGCGCGTTATGACGCCACGCAAAACCGCTTTGTCGCGCTGCCGATTGATCTGGGCGAAGTGGGCGATCAGGTGTATTTGATTCTGTTCGGCACGGGGTTTCGCCATCAGCGCGATTTGTGGGGCATAACCATCAAGCTTGGTGATGTGGAAACGGCTGCGCTTTTTGCCGGACCGCAAGGCGAGTTTGAAGGACTGGATCAACTCAACCTTCGCATTCCGCGCAATCTGACAGGCCGCGGCGAAGTTGAGGTAGCTCTGAACATGAACGGAACCGAAGCCAATCGCGTCCGCATTCACGTCAGGTAACAATTGCATTTGCCTGCGCACGTGGTTCTGTTTTCCACGTGCGCAAGCAAAGTATCTTCTTTTGATTACTCACATCTTAGCGCAATCATCGGATCAACTTTCGTGGCTCGCCGTGCTGGAAGCCAGCAAGCCAAAAGCGCGACCGCAATTAACAACAGCGCGACGCTGGCAAACGTCAATGGATCGGCAGCGTGAATTCCAAACAACAACGCCGCCAGAAACCGCGTCAGCACAAAGGCGGCAATCAATCCCAGCGCTGCCCCAACCAGCGCCAATGTCAGACCTTGCTGAAGAATCAGCTTCAGCACGTCGCGCGAACTTGCCCCCAAGGCCACGCGAATACCGATTTCGTGCGTGCGTTGATTGACCGAATAACTCATCACGCCGTAAATGCCTACGGCGGCTAGCAGCACCGCAATCGCTGCAAACACACCCAGCAAGACCATTGAAAAGCGCCGCCGCGCCAGAAAATCGCTCATGCGCTGTTCCATTGTGGCCACATCGAACGCGGGCATTTCAGGGTCAACGGCTTGAATTTCTTTGACGATTGCCGGAGTCATTGCCACAGGATCGGACGTGGTACGAACGACCAAGTGCATATTGCGAGCCAGCGACTGTTCGTGTGGAAAGTAGACCGAAATCGGCGGTTCTTTTTCGGTGCTGAACTGTTTGGCGTCGCGAATGACGCCAACGACGGTTCGCCAAATTTCAGTTCGATTCGTTCGCAAGCGTTTGCCGACCGGGTCCTGGCCTGGCCAAAATCGTTCGGCAAGGGCTTCGTTGATGATCACGGTTTCGGGTTCACCGCGTTTGTCGCGCTCATCGAAAAAGCGCCCTTGCTTAAGCAGCACACGCATCGCGCGAAAATAATCCGGGCTGATGATGCGAATGTTCGACATGATTTTTTCGTCAGCAGTGCGCGGCACATAGCCTTCAATCGTGATGGGGTCCCAGGCGAACGCGACCGTGCTCATGGGCAGCGAATAACTGACGCCAGCGGCTTCTACGCCCGGCAACGCGCGAAGCCGATCCGTCAAGCGTTGATAAAACGAGATAATCGCTTCCGGCGTTGAAGCTTTGGCTTGCGGCAAAGCCATTCGCATCGCCACCACGTTGCGCGGATCGAAGCCCGGATGCGAACTCAAGATGCGTTGGTAGCTGCGAATCAACAGCCCAGCGCAAACCAGCAACACCAGCGACAATGCGATTTCGGCAACGACTAATAGCTTTCGCAACCGCTGCGCCGTTCGTCCGGAAGCGCCAGTAGCACTGCGACCACCATCTTTCAGTGTTTCGTGCAGATCAATTCGCGAAGCTCTCAGCGCCGGGACCAGTCCAAAGATGATGCCAGTCAGCACCGCAACTAACGTGGTAAACACCGCCACACGCCAATCAATTCCGACTTCATGCAGACGTGGAATGTTTTGCGGGCCAAACGCGCGCAATGCCCGAACGGCGGCAAATGCCAGAATCAAGCCTAATACTCCGCCCAGTGACGCCAGCAACACACTTTCGGTCAGCAGTTGGCGAATGATGCGCCAGCGGCTGGCTCCAACGGCGACGCGCACGGCAATTTCCCGTTGTCGCCCGGCGGCTCTGGCCAACAACAAGTTGGCGACATTGGCGCAGGCAATCAGCAAAACGAATCCGACAGCGCTCATCAAAATCGGCAAAGTAGAGCCAACATCGCCGACGACCTGTTCCAGCAACGGAACCACGCTGATCATCAATCCGCCGCTCGGCGGATAATTCTGCGGAAAATCCTGCCGCATTCGCGCGGCGATCAAATCCATATCGGCTTGCGCCTGCCGTTGACTGACGCCGGGCTTGAGCTTGCCTAATATATTGAAATCTTCGTTGCCACGATTGGCGCGCGCGGTTTCGTTCATCGGCAACGGCAACAACACATCCGCTCGCCCGATGGCGTTGACGGCGGGCATCACTTCGTTGGTCAGCGAAAAATCTGGCGACATCACGCCGATAATGGAAAACGTGTTCCCATTCAGGATCAGCGACTGGCCAATAACATTGTTGTCGGCTCCATAGCGCCGCTGCCAAAAACTGTGGCTCAAGATTACAGACGGAGCTTTGCCGGGATTGTCTTCTTCCGCAGAAAACACACGCCCCAACACGGCATTCGCGCCAAACAACGGAAAGAACGAAGACGACACACGCGCTCCGTCAATGTGTTCGGGCGCGCCTTGCCCCGTCATATTGAAGCTTGCGCCGATGGTGATGGCGGTTTGCTCAAATACCTGATTCTGCGTTTTCACGTCCAGGTATTGCCCCGGCGAAAACCAGTCCTGCGCCACATTCAATCCCGGCGAACGGGTCCACAGGATCACAATCCGATCCGCATCCGGATACGACAGCGGACGCAACAACAATGCATTCATCACGCTGAACACGGCGCTGTTTGCCGCAATCCCCAATGCCAGCGATCCGATTGCCACCAGCGCAAAGCCAGGATGAGTGCGCAATGCGCGCAGTCCATAGCTCAAGTCCTGCCACAAGGTTTTCATCTGTTTTCCTTCTAATTAGCCTTTACGCAGGGAGAACAATTTCAACGCAAAGGCGCAAAGCTTGAAAGACGCAAAGTTGGTTTCAGCAAGAAAGCCGCCAAGGTTTCCAAAAGTTGTTTTCAGAAAATCTGCTTTGCGCCTTTGCCACTTGGCGTCTTTGCGTTAAACCGATGATTCTACGTAAGTCCTATTATTTAAGGTTTGATTTCCTGCGAGTCCGAATCAGAAGTGTATGTTCCGCCCGCGTATGAGGCTAGGGCGAAACCGCAAGGCAGAGACTTTTTACAGAATTTACAAACGTCAACGAGTTGAAAATTGCCGGTTGGAAAACTGGCGTCAAAGTTTTACCGTACTCATGACTGGCTGCGTAACGTGTGCGGCCATTCCCTTCAACAAACATTTTCCAAGGAGACCTATGAAACGTATTCCGTTGCTCACACTCGTTGCCTGTGCGGTTTTGGCATTGTTCGCCAGCCTGACGCTGGCGCAAACGGCTGCACCGAAAGCAGCCACACTAACGGACGCTGAACGTAAAGAGGCCATCAAGTATCTGAATGAAACGCGCAAGAATTTCCTGGCTGAAATCAAAGGCTTGAGCGAAGCGCAGTGGAAATTCAAATCCGCGCCGGATCGCTGGTCGGTGGCGGAAGTCGCGGAACACATCGCCATCAGTGAAGAAACTTTGATGGGGATGGTCACAGAGCGAATCATGAAATCGCCTGCTGTGCCGGAAAAGAAAGAAGCGGCCAAAGGAAAGGATGATCTGCTTCGGAAACAGGTCACAGATCGTTCCACCAAAGTTCAGGCGCCCGAAATGCTGAAACCGGCAAGCCGCTGGGCGACGGAATCCGATCTGACCAAAGCCTTCAACGCCAGCCGGGACAAAACTGTCAACTACGTCCAAACGTCGCAGGAAGATTTGCGAAGCCATTTCGGGCC
>CAYLJQ010000234.1:0-9580 GCA_964383955.1 uncultured Heliomicrobium sp.
CCAAAACCGCATCTAAAATCGCATCTGAGATTTGGTCACAAATCTTGTCAGGATGCCCCTCTGTCACGGATTCAGAGGTAAATAAAAATTTGCCGTGTGATTTCACGTAGTAAAAGCCTCCTCAGGAGAATGTAGAACAAGGCTGCAAGCCTGTCCGTTGCGGTGGAACAAGCTGGGGCAGTTCATTCCACATACAGTTAAGGGTTCTTTGAGATGTATAGATTACGTCAGCGTGTCCATCAAAGTGGCAGAGAATCTCATGCGGCTCGGAAGGGTGTCAAGCAATGCGACTTTTTGGCGGACGGTTTAAGCGTCCTGTTCTTCCGGCAGATAGGCTTCGGCCAAATGGGCCAGGGTGGTGCGTCCAAATTTTTGCCCGATGGACAGCAAGTGCAAAAAGATCAAACCGGTGATGAAGGCATCGCCGCCAGCGGTGTGGCGGTCATGCGGTTCGACGGAGAAAAACTGGCAAAGAGCATCCAGCGAAAACCCTTCAATCTCTTCCTGCCGGTTGGCGAAAGCGCCGTCTTTTTGCAGGTGCAAGGTCAGGTCCATCGTATCCAGAAAGCGGTTGCGCAACGACAGGCCGAAATGTCTTTCGTAGGCGGCGTTCAAGGTTTCAATGTCGTGCAGAATGTGGTGTCCGACGATCACCCCGTCTCGCAAATAAGGCAGAAACTGTTCCAACGCTTCCGGTTCGTCCATTCCCTCTCTGGCCTCGTCTCGTGTGATTCCATGCACGGTCACGGAAGAACTGTTGTAGGCAAGCTTCAGCATCGCTTCAAAGGAATCGGCCAAAATCATCTCATTGGCTTTGACAGCCACCGCGCCAATTGTGATCAGCCGGTCGCGCCTGGGATCAAGCCCCGTGGTTTCCGTGTCCAAAACAACGAAGCGAATCTGTTTGGCAGGGGTTTGATCCGTCCAGCTTTGCTTGAAGCAGTCCAGGTAATTGTTAATAAAGTCAGGAGAGGTTTGGTCGTTCATTGCGCAGTGTCAAAGTGATAAATCGAAGAAACCAGGTTCAGAAAGCGACGCGTGGAATCAAACGCGGATTTAAGCATACGCTGTTCAAACCGGCTCAATTTTGCTGGAGCAATCACAACGGCATCATTTTTCTGGGTCAACCACGCCAGCGCGTGATGGAAAGAAAGAATGCGCCAGGCTTCAGCGGCATCGGTCAGGATGGAAGAATGCTGCGGAAAGGCTTCTGCAAAGTGCTTCAACCGCTGCAAGGTGTTGGTGGTTGACAGATTGCGCTCTGCCAAAGCCAGCACGCGCGCGGCGTCTGTGATCGGAATCAGCGCCGTTTTTTCGACATCCAGCGCTCGATTCACTTTGCCATCGGTTTCCAGAACGTAGTCCTGGTGGAAGGTCAGCGGGGGCAAATGGGCAATCGCGTCATTTGCCAGAATGGGAATCAGCATTTGGCTTTGGGACAACTCTGCGGCGATGAAGTCCTGTAATTCGTTTGCCAGTGAAACTTCACCGCTGACAACGCAAAAATCGAAATCGTTGCGCGCGCAGTAAATCTGATTGCCGATAGGGTCTGTGATTTGGGCGGAATAGAACTCTTTCCAATCGGAAAGCGGCTGACAGCGCCGCCGCTCCTTTGCGGTCGCGAATGGACGCGTTTGCAATCCGCAGGCTTCCAATTCCGCTGTGACTTTTCTGGCCAGCGCCGAAAAATATTTATCCGCCGCTTCTTTTTTATCGTTGGGCGGGTCGGCATACACCAGGCCAATTTCTGGCGCGGTTGGTGTCAACAATTCGCGCCTGCCTCCATCGCCAAACAACAACCAGGCGTAATCAAGTCCTGGATTGATTTGTCCTGCGCGCGCCATTTCACCTTCGCAAATGTGCATCACACGTTCAATCAGCGCCAACCGCAATTCGTTGAGCATTTGCGAAAGCGGTTCGACCACGCTGGGGCCAACCAAACTTTCTTTCAGAAATTCTTCCGCGCGTCGCCACAGATAAGTCAGTTCCGCGACCGTGTTTGCCGCCAGCATTTCCCGCAACAGAAGGACAGGATTTTTCCCGCAGGCAATTTCCAGGTCGGAATCCGAAACAATCCTGTGCAGCGGCGAAGAAGTTGTTCCATCTGGCGTCAGCAACAGCCATTGGCAGCGACTGCGCAGCATCTTCAGCCAGAATTCCGGTATCGGCAACAAAACCGGAGCGACTGAGAAATGACGGTTCATCAGCAATTCGACAGGAGTATCCGCCACAAGGCTTACCTGAGAAATTTCTGCACGAAGTTCTTTGCCGGTAATCAATCCCAAAGGGTTTCCGGCTTTCGAAACGACAGCGATGGCTTCGCTGTTTGCCGCAATCATTTTCTTTGCGGCTTCCCGGATCGAAAGCGTCGCATTGCAGGTCACCAACTTTCTAGCCAGCCAGCCCGCAGATGGCGCAGCCGCATTTAACCAAACAGTCTTTTCCCTTTCGGTCAAAAGACGATCTCGCGTGATGGGCATTTGCAGCGCTTTGGTATGTTGCGCGGCCGCTGAAATATGCGCCGTCAAAAAACGACCCGATTCAGGATATTTGGCGACCAGCGCTTCAAACGCGCCCAGGTCAAAGGCATACAAAATGACTTCGGTCGCGGTTCTTGCCGTCTGCTTATAAGCCTGATCGGTCGCATCCCTGCGCAATCCAAGAATGTCTCCGGGACCCAGCACATCGCGCAATTGTTCTCCCGCCGGAAGCTCATCCAGCATTTCGATCCTACCCTGTTGCACAACCCAGATCATCGGTTCGCGCGGTTGGGCTTTGCGAAACAATTGAATGTCGTCTTCGTGAAACAGCACACGCCCGACGCCGGAAAAATCCAGCAAGTCCTCCAGCGAAATCCCGTCAAACGGCGGATACTCGCGCAAAAAATCCGCAACACGGTAACGAATGACCGAAGTCTTCATGCTCTCCTCAGTTGAAAGGCGCAATTCGGCAGCCAAACTTCGCGCAACGCCTGAAGTTCATGGCCTATTGGCAAATGTGTCTCGTGGTGATTTTTAGTGAGTGGAACTGCTGATGCTTAGATGTATGAAATGCTTGTTTTACGGACGGCGAGATAATGCCACAAGCTGGACAGGAAACAAAAATCAGACGGCAAAAGAAACCACAAAAAGCTCAAAAGTCACAAAAGAAGTTTCGAGCGTTGATCTGACGAAACCCCTTTTTTCGTTTTTTGTGCTTTTTGTGGTGAGTTCCCTGCTTTGGAACTCTGTGCATGCTTCTAAATCAGAACAGGTAACATTGAGACAAACGATTAACCACGGATAAACACTGATTCGCGCAGATGAACACAGTTACAGACACAAATTTACCCGTGTTGATCTGTGCTTATCCGTGTTCATCAGTGGTTTCTTTCTGGTTGTACCAATGTTGTTTGGTTCGATTTAGTTGTGAGTCAGCTTGATGTTCGCGACGATGCGCGGAGTTTTAGTGTCGCGGTTGACCAGAATATAAGCAGGCGGTGGAGAACTTTTGCGAATGCGGACGCTGCGGGTTCCTTCTTCCGCCGTTAGCTTGATTCCAACGCTGAGATTGCCGATGCGATTGACTTCGGTTTCGCGCGCAACTTCGTCATACAGTTTGGCATCCACGGCGACACCATCCAGGCTGGGACTGGGCACAAAATTCGGCAAGGGACGTTCGCTAAATAACAACGTCAAGGTTTCTTCCGCAGGATTGCCGTCAAATTCGATCTCTCCTTCTTCGGGCAACCAGAATGCCTTGTGCGCTTTCAGGTAATTGTTTCCGCCCTGCACATGGGCATTCGGAAATAACAGCATCGGCGCTTTGCCGTTTTCGCGGCTGAAAATGTACAGGTACCCATCCAGGTTGGTTTCCACCAGCAGCCGTACGCTGTCTCCGGATTTGAACTTCTCATCCGTGCTGACGCGAACAAATTCGCCGTTGATGTTTTTCTTGAACAGCGTGTAGCCGATTCCAAGTCCGGAGCTTGCAGCCTGTTCAGACGGCACGGTTGGCACCGGCGACGCTTGAACAGGTTTTGGCTTGGAGGTTTTTGGCAGCGGCGCAGCTTTTTCCCTCTTTTCCAGTCGTCCGCGACTTTCCAGCCAGCCGCCGCGCGTTTGATCTTCCTGGGCTGCGGCGGGCAAGTAACAGACAAAAAGCGTGAGCAATAAAGGCGCAATTCGTTTTTGCATCTGCATGGGAGTTTCTTCCTATTGAATATGCTTCAGTTCGATTCGATAAAACGAAGCTTTGGAGAGTTCGGCGTTTTGCCAAAGATTGAAAATCACTTCTTTGCCAACCTGGCTGCCGGAAGCTTTCAATTCCGCGCCATTGGCTTTGAGCCAGTTGGAAATGGCTTCCGATTGCTCAGGTTTGAGAATTGCGCTTCCTTCCCATTTTCCGCTGTGTTCGACCGCAATTCCATTTGAAGCGACCAGTTCTGCCAGCGAACTTTCTGCCCCGGGCGGCACATAAAGCATCCAAAATCTTTCCAATCCGGCGTTGTCGTCCAGCACGTACCAGGAATCTCGCGGCAGTACGATCCAGCGATCAGCGGGCGCAATCGCCGCTTGCCCATTGGACGCTGCATCCAGCCAGCGCCATGAATGATCGTCGTTTTCCAGCATCAGGTAGATTGCGCCGGGATTGGCGAGCTTGAATTCAAAGCTGATGCGCTCTCCGGATTTCACGGTCAGGTCCAGCGGCAAAGTTTTCAGTTTATCCACCTGGTCTTTTCTGGTTACCCGAAAGTTCATCACTTCAAGGTGTACTGGTGGAGCGCTGGGCGTTGGCAGTAAAAGGCTTGGCGAAACTGTGGCGGTGGGAGTCGCGGCCACAGGCTGCTCTTCGCGTTTGGCAAACAGCCACAAACCGGCGGCGATCAAAATCAGAAGCAATGATGGCAGACCGATCAGCAAGGTCCAGTTTGTTCTTTTTCCGGTTTCGGCAGGAACTGAAGAAGGTTTTGGTTTCGCCAGGCGAGTGGTTTCGCCTTTGGGTTGAGAGGCCAGCTTATCGGTTGGCGCAATGTATTCGGCGTAAGCCTGTTCCAGCTCTTTGGCAAACTGCGTTGCAGTTTGCTGTCTTCGTTCGCGGTCTTTTTCCAAAGCCCGCATGACAACCTGTTCGATGGCAGGAGAAATCTGGGCGCCCGTAGCCAATTTGCTGGGCGATGGCGGCGGATCGTAAAGCTGTTGCCGCACGATGGCCAGCCACGAATCGCTGTAAAAGGCGACTCGACCGGTGATCATTTCGTAAATCACCATTCCCAGCGAATAGATGTCCGCGCGCGCATCAATTTGGTTGCCTATTGCGCCAGCCGCCTGTTCCGGCGACAGGTACGCCGGAGTGCCGATAATCAAACCGGGCGCAGTTTGCATGGTGTTGAATTGGGATTCGGCCAGCCGCGCAATGCCAAAATCCAGAACCTTGACCGTCAATTCAGCATCTTCGTCGGACCGGACAAGCATGATGTTGTCCGGCTTGATGTCGCGGTGAACGACTCCCATTTTGTGCGCCGCGCCCAGGCCAGCGCAGATTTGTTTTGTGATTTCGACGACTTCGCCAAGCGGAAGCGCGCCCCGCGCCGCAAGTTCTTCGCGGAGCGTTCGTCCGGCCACATATTCCATCGCAACATAAAAATGGTTCTGATCGGTCAGGCGGCTTTCATAAACGGTGACCACGTTCCGATGATGAATGCGGCCTGCTGTGGCGGCTTCGCTTTCAAAGCGTTTGACCAGTTGAGGATTGGCGGCACATTCTGGATTCAGGATTTTCAGTGCGACGGGCCGCCGTCCGACATGAATTTGTTCGGCCAGATAAACCTGTCCCATCGCGCCTTTGCCCAGGCGGCGTATGATCTGGTAGTTGCTGGTAAGCTGCGTGTCCGTCAGAAACGAATTTTGCTGTTCGTCTTTCGTTGGCATTGTCGGCTCCGAGAAAATCCTTGCTTAAGGCTTCTTATCTTTTTTGTCTTTCTTCTTCTCTTCTTTGCTGTTCTTGCCTGAACCACGCTGAGAAGAAGCTTTGCTGCGCAGCGAAGCCAGTTCTTCTTCCAGCGCTTTCAAATCGTCGTCCTGTTGCCGGCGCTTCAGCTTTTCTTTGTTGCTTTGCAGATAAGACTGCAAGTGCTGAGCGGCATTGCCGAATTGCAGCGAAGTGGCGTACGCCGAATACAGCGTGTAATGCGCGTCAGGAAAATCTTTCAGGTCTGGAATCGTCGCAGCGACGCTGAGCGCGCTTTCCGCCTCTTTGATTGCGCCATCAACGTCTCCTTGCACCAGCATCAATCGCGCGCGCGTTTCCGACACCAGCGCCAACCGCAGCGGATTGCGAAGCGTGCGCGCCAGCCGCGCAGCCTCTTCAATGGCTTTGCGGGCATTGACCAGATAATCGTTGTTGCCGGCTTGCGAATCGTCGTATTCGACAGCTGTTAGCAAGGCTCTGGCCAAGGCGTGGTTGGCTTCGGCCAGTGCGGCGTCGTTTGTGTACCGGGCACCGGACAAAACCACGTGCGTCATGGAAAGCGGATTGGGCGTTTTCAGCGCGGCAACACGTTTGCGCGCCAGTTCGCCGAACAGGTACAGCGCCTTTTCGGCTTCCTTGATCGCTTCGGCCAACTTGGCGTTTTGCTGATTGCTGAGCTTGGCGGCGGAACGGCGCGCAACTTCCATTTCGCGCGCTCCGGCGTCCATCAACACATCCGCCAGAATCAGATGCGCGGGCGGAGACAGCGGACGATTGCGAACTGCTCTGCGCAATTGCATTTCGGCTTCGACTAGATCGCGGCGCAGGTACAACAAGTCCGCCAAAACCAAGCGCGCGAAATCGTCATTCGGGTGCCGGGCGATGATGGCTCGCAGTTCTTTTTCAACCGCAGCCATGTTGTCTCCGGCGCTGAACCTTGCTTCGGCCAGCAAGGTTCGCGTTTCGTAATCGGTCGGACGCAAAGTTGCGGCTCGCTGAAACGAAGCGACGGCCTGTTTGTGTTGTCCCAGCGATTGTTCGGAACGGCCACGATAAATCAGCGCGTCGGCATAATCGCCGCCATTGGCCTGGGCTGCGCGCGTCAGCAATTCAACCGCTTCTTCAAACCGCTGATTGTCGAAACTGGCAACGCCTTTGTTGAATAGATCAACTGCTTCGGGCGTAGGCGGACGTTCGTCGCGTATGTAAACGTTCACTTGTCCGGGACCGGCTTCAACCAGCGTGGAATCGTCTTTTTGGGTGAACGTCAGATTGACTTCAAACAGCAGCGATTGACTGGACTGAACCGTCACTTCGCGCACTTCACGCATTTGGCCGCGCGTAAACGTCAATTGATGTTTCCCCGCCGGAATCTTCCAGGTGCGTTCGTTGCGCCAGTTCAGCGGCAACATCTGCGTGTCGTTCAGCGAAACCATCACATCGTCAAGCTCCGGCGCTCGAACGACCAAAGTGCCGCAATTTCCGGCAGCGCATCCATTGCCTGCATACCGCACCGCCGCCAGCGGAATCTGGTTGGCGGAAAGATTGGTCGTGTTGATGTGCGGATGCTGTTTGTTTTCGGTCAGACGCGGAACTTCATTGCTTAAATAAGTAGCAATTTCGTCAAAGATCACCATTCCGTCTTGATCCTTGTCGGCGTGACCACGCAAGCCCTCCAGCAAGCTCCAGGTGAAAACGCCATGGCCCAGATTGTCACGTTCGTGCGAGCTTTCGGTTTGGCGCGATGCAGTGATGAAGCCTACGCCCGCGGGAATCTGAGCCATCTCTTCAATTAGCCAGGCGTTGGCTCTGACGTTGCTGAACGCGTCGCGCGTTTCCGTTTCGATGGCTGCGCTATGACAGGCATCCGACAGCACCAATCCTTTCTGTGCTGGAATCGTTCGCGTCAATTGCTTGACGGATTCCATGCGTATGGAGCTGCGTTCAATGCTTTCGGCGTCGCGCGGATCGGCGTCGTGCAACAGAAAGTATGGAATTTCCTGCGTGCGATTCGTTTTCGAATCGGTTTTCGGCACCAGTACGCCGTGGGTGGCGACATAGATGATGAAGTAATCGTCCGGCTTGGCTTGTTTCAACGAATTCAGCGCCAGTTCGACGTTGAATTTTGTTGCCTGCTCGTCTTTCAGCAAGATCATGTGACCGCCGTCTTTGACGTCGCGAAAGCCGCCGCCTTCATCGCTGCTCAAAAAGTTGTAAATGGATTGCGCGTCGTCCGCCGCGTACTTCAAGTTTGTGATCTTGTTGCCGTCTACGCTTTGCCCGCCGTTTTGAAATCGCGAAACACCGACGACAACTGCCCAAAGCTCTGGCGCGCGGCCTTTTTCGGTTTCGGCACGCGACGCACCAACCCGAATTTTCAGCTTGCGTTCTCCCGGTTGCTGCGCGCCAGTTCTATTCGGCCAACACAGTTCCAAGCCGGAGGCCGCAATGATGATCAATAAGAAAAACAGTCTTCTTTTCATAGCATCCACTCTGGCCACTCTGGCCACTCTGGCCACTCTGGCCACTCTGGCCATTCTGGCCACTCTGGCCATTCTGGCCACTCTGGCCACTCTGGCCACTCTGGCTAAGGCTTGATGATCGTTGAGCCGATTGGCTGAATCGGAACCTTGTCGTCTTTGGTCGCGGCTTTTATTGTGCCGATGGCTGCTGCCGCACCGGCTGTCACCAAAACAGGCACGGCGTTTTGTGGCGACCAGAACCCGACCGTCACTTTAATCAGATTGATCTGGCCCACCCACGAATAGTTGGTGCCTTCGACCGTCGCGGTGATGGAGCCGGTTGTCGGAACATCCGCCGCAGTAAACGAAACGCTTGCAACGCCTTGCGCATCGGTGAAAACGCGTTCGTTGGAACCGGAAGCCGCGGCTCCAACCGCGCCTATGGTTCCAAGACTGCTCCCACCTTGCGAACCCAGCGAAAAGATAATCGGCACACCGGTCACCGGACGATCATCTTCATCCGTCACACGAACTTGAATTTGCCGCGTGCTGCGCGCTCGCACTACCAGATTGGAATTCAGCCCGACCGGGCGAACCAGATAACGGCGTTGACCAGCTTGCAAGGGCTGTTGGGTTGGCGTTTGGGTGATGGTTTTCAGAAGCTCGGCAGCAGATTGCGGCAATGCCAACGCCCATTCCCCTTTTTCAAAGCCTGCTCCTTCGACCACTTCGAAAACGGCGTGGCCTTCCACCAACATTGCGCGGAACCGAGTGCCGCGCGCAGCCAGAAATGTCGAGCCAGCAACTTCCGCATATCCGGCAGTGGAAGAATCCAGTTGAACCACCAAACTGCCGGAAAGCAGCGAAGCCGCCAATACGCGATTGCCGTTCACACCGCCAACCGTAGGCGTCATCAATCGGGCTTGCGATCCACCCGCCAGGATGACCTGCGCGATGCCATCAAATGTCGCGCGAGCATTTGCGTCATCAGGCGCTTGGATCAACTCACTTCCTCGCAAAAGGCTCTGCCTGGAAACCGAAAGCTGATTGATCTTGATCGTTCCAACCGATTCGACACGACCTATGGATTGTTCTGAGGCGGAAAAATTCAATTGTCGAGGCTTGGAAGATGAAGCAGGTGATAGCGCGGTTTCAGCGCGAAGTTCGGG
>CAYLJQ010000235.1:0-9569 GCA_964383955.1 uncultured Heliomicrobium sp.
ATGAAAATCTCCTGGCAATTGACGGGCATCCGCAAAGACCCGTTTGCCAATGCCAACCGTGCTCCGGTGGAAGAGATGAAACCGGCAGGCGAGCGCGGGACTTATCTGCATCCGCAGGCTTATGGCAAGACAGGCGGCAAAGCAGATGCCAAGCCTCAATCAATCGCACCGCAACAGTAATTGCCAGCAGATCGCCCCCAACGCCTGCGACGGAGATGAGATATGCGTAAAGAGCAAACTCCATTCAGTCTTTCTTTTCGGATCAGCAAACCAGGCAGCCAACCATTACGCCGCGCCTTCTTGATCGCACTTGCGCCGTGTTTGATTGTTGTGTTGGCGGCGCTGACAGGCTGGTTGCGCCTTCCTTCCTTCGCCGGTAGCTCGCTCAAGCCTGCGACACCAGTTCAGGCCGCAGAGGTTTTGCGACCACTGCAAACAGCGTCTGACACAAGTTTGGCGTCGGACGGCGCTCCCAAAGGGCTAACTCATGGAGACTGGAACGGCATCCGCCAGGCGTATGAACAACAGCGCCGCGCAATGTTTTCCGTCAAGGGCGAACAGCGTGCGCGCAACCAGGCACAGCAATGGTTGAGCCGTTTCGATGGGCGAGGAGTTTCTGTAGAGCCGGACAGCGCAGACTGGCGTTGGGGGCTGGAATTACGCAGCTACGGGTTTCCCAGCAAGCCGCAAACCATCGCAGGCCGCGCGCAGGTCAGCGCCGCCGCCGAACGCGTGACATACACCTGGAATCAGACTGTGCAGGAATGGTTCGTCAACCAACCGCACGGACTGGAACACGGCTTCACCTTGCGGGAGCGGCCTGTGGGCGAGACGAACGAACGGTTGGAACTGCGGCTGGCCGTGCGCGGCGGTTTGCATCCGCAGGCGCAAACAGGCGGACGCGGGATCAGCTTCGTGAATGAACAAGGTTGCACGGTGGTCAATTACGCGGGGTTGAAAGTCTGGGACGCGAATGGACGTGAATTGGCCGCGCGTGTGGAACCAGAGAAGGACGGAGTGTTGCTAACGCTGGAAGAGCGCGATGCGCGGTATCCGCTGACGATTGACCCGATTGCGCAGCAGGCCTATCTGAAAGCCTCCAACACCGGGGCCAATGATTCGTTTGGCAGGGCGGTGGCAATGTCTGGCGACACAGCCGTGGTGGGAGCATCGGCAGAAGACAGCTCCGCTACAGGAGTAAATGGCGACCAAACCAGCAATGGTGCCAGCGATGCGGGCGCAGTGTATGTCTTTGTGCGAAGCGGCGGCGCATGGAGTCAACAGGCTTATCTGAAAGCATCTAACACGCAGGCGTTTGATAACTTCGGCGGTGCAGTGGCGGTGGAGGGCGACACAATCGTGGTTGCGGCACAGGGAGAAGACAGCGCCGCCACTGGGGTGAATGGCAATCAAGCTGATAACAGCGCCAACTTTGCGGGCGCGGCCTACGTGTTTACGCGCAGCGGCACGGCTTGGAGTCAGCAAGCCTACCTGAAAGCTTCCAACACTGGAGCGAATGATCGCTTCGGTTATTCCGTCGCCATCACCGGCGACACGGTGGTGGTTGGTGCGAAAGACGAGGCCAGTTCTGCCACCGGGGTAAACGGTAATCAGAGTAATAACAGCGCCTCGGGCGCAGGCGCGGCTTATGTTTTCGTGCGCAGCGGCACGACCTGGAGTCAGCAGGCTTACTTGAAAGCTTCCAACACCGGGGTGTCAGACTCCTTTGGCTGGTCGGTTGCGGCGGCGGGCGAAACAGTGGTGGTTGGCGCAACCGGAGAAGCCAGCGCCGCCACCGGGGTGAACGGTAATCAAAGTGACAACAGCGCCTTTGCCGCGGGCGCGGCTTATGTGTTTGTGCGCAGCGGCACGACCTGGAGTCAGCAGGCGTATTTGAAAGCTTCCAATACGGGCGCCAGCGACAGTTTCGGCTCGTTGGTAGCAGTGTCAGGCGATACGGCGGTAGTGGGCGCGCCGATGGAAGATAGCGCCGCCACCGGGGTGGACGGCGATCAAAACAGCAACGGTGCCACGAATGCAGGCGCGGCTTATGTGTTTATACGCAACGGTGCAACCTGGAGTCAGCAAGCCTATCTGAAAGCTTCCAACACAGGAGCGGATGATAGTTTCGGCTTCGCGGTGGCTGTGGCTGGCGATACAGTCGCCATTGGGGCACCCGGCGAAGACAGTTCCGCCACGGGGGTCAACGGCAATCAAAGTAACAACGGCGTCAGTGATTCGGGGGCAGCTTATGTGTTTACACGCAGCGGTGCGACCTGGGGCCAGCAGTACTACCTGAAAGCTTCCAACACCGGAACCGTGGACTCATTTGGCTGGTCGGTTGCCACGTCGGGCGGCACAGTGGTGGTGGGCGCGCCATTTGAAAGCAGCGCGGCCACGGGCGTGAACGGCGATGAAAGCAATAACAGCGCCAGCAGTGCGGGCGCGGCCTATGTGTTTACTGATCTATCCAGCCCGGCTTTGAACGTCAGCAAAAGCAATCCTGCTCCGGCTCTAGTGCCAGGCCAGAATTCGACCTACACGATCACAGTGACGAATAACAGCGCTGCGGCGGCAACGACCGCCACGGTCAAAGAACTGCTGCCCGCTGGGCTGGATTTGATAAGCGCGGCGGGCACGAATTGGATATGCACACCGACGACAGGCAGCGGGCCGGTCACGGTGATTTGCACTTTCAGCGGCGGCACGATTGCGGCGAATGGGGGAACCAGCACGATCAGCATCGGCGTGATACCCACCGTAGTGGGCACAATAACCAACCGGATTTCGGTGGATCCCACAGGTGGCTCCAATCCGCCCGACCCGGCGACTTGCACGGCGTTGAATACGCCGAACGCGGGTTGCGGCGCGCCGGTTACCAGCACTTCCAGCCCCGGCCCGTACACCGTCATCAACACGAATGACAGCGGCCCGGGCAGTCTGCGCCAGATCATCAGCGAGGCTCCCTCCGGCACGCTCATCAGCTTCGCGGTGACGGGCACGATCACGCTGACTTCGGGCCAGTTGACGATCAACCAGAACCTGACGATTCAAGGGCCGGGGGCGAATGTCCTGACGATCAGCGGCAACAATCTCGTCCGCGTGTTCCAGGTCAACTCCGGTTTCACGGTGGGGATCAGTGGGCTGACCATCGCTAACGGCAATGCAGCCGCGGGCAATGGTGGCGGCATCACCAATGGCAATAGCACGTTGACAGTGACGAACTGCACACTCACCGGCAATTCGGCTGACCTGGGCGGTGGCATTTTCAATGTAGCTGGCACGCTGACCGTCATCGGCAGCACGCTCTCCGGCAATTCGGCCAGTTACGGCGGTGGCACATTCAGCAACGCTGGCACGTTGATCGTGACGAACAGCACGCTCTCTGGCAATTCGGTGACCGGCAATGGCGGCGGTCTTGTCTCCGCGAATAACTGCGCGGCGACGATGCGTAACAGCACGCTGACTGGCAATTCGGCTTTCAGCGGCGGCGGCGCTAGCAGTAGCGACGGCGCGACCCCTGCCGGCACGCTGAACGTCAAAAGCACGATCATCGCAGGCAACACAGCAACCACCGGCCCGGATGTCAGCGGCACATTGACGTCACAGGGCTTCAATCTGATCGGCGACAACTCCGGCGCAACCATCACGCCCACGCTGTCCACCGATCAAATCGGCACAAGCGGTTCACCGCTCAACCCCATGCTCGGCGCGCTGACGAACAACGGCGGCCCGACGCAAACGCATGCCTTACTGAGCGGCAGCCCCGCGCTGGATAAAGGCAGCAACAACCCAGCGGCGCTCACCAACGATCAACGCGGCGCGGGCTTTGCGCGCACGGTAGACATGCCGGTCGTGCCCAATGCGACGGGCGGAGACGGCACGGATGTCGGCGCATTCGAGTATGTCCCGCCGCCGTCGGCAGACCTGACGCTGGTCAAATCGGATGGCGGCGCAAGCTTCACGCTCGACGCGACAGGGAGTTACACAATCACGGTGAGCAACGCGGCGGGCGCGGTGGCAACGACCGGCGCGATTACCGTCACCGACACACTGCCCGGCAATCTGTCTCTGCAGAGTTTCAGCGGCACGGGCTGGAGTTGCACGGGCACAACCAGCGTCAGTTGCACGCACGCCGGGCCGATTGCCGCGGCTGCAAGCCTGCCAGTATTGACGCTGACAGTGAATGTCGGCGTGGCTACGCCGACAGGCGTCAACAGCATCAGCAATACCGCCACGGTTACAACACCCGGCGAGAACGATCCAACCAATAATTCCGGCAGCGACACCACCACCGTGGTCTGCCCGGCGACGGGGATGATCAGCCTGAGTTCGGCCAGTCAGCCTGCGGCCGGTGGTACAGGCACCGTCACGGTGACAATGCCGGGGAGTTGCCCCTGGACCGCGACGAGCAACGCGGCGTGGATTACGGTCACCAGCGGCGCCAGTGGCAATGGAAACGGAACGGTCGGTTACAGCGTGGCAGCCAACACGGGCCTTGCGCGCAGCGGCACGATCACCATTGCCGGGCAAACGTTCACCGTCAACCAGGCTGACGGTTGCAGCTTCACCATCAATCCGACATCGGTCAATGTTGCGGCGGGCGGCGGCCCAGGATCAGTTACGGTTACAGCTTCGAACAGCGCCTGCCCGCGCACGGCGGTCAGCAATGACGCCTGGATTACCGTCACCAGCGGCGCCAGCGGCACGGGCAACGGCACGGTCGGTTACAGCGTGGCAGCAAATCTGGGCGCTCCGCGCACCGGCACGATAACCATTGGCGGGCAGACCTTCACCGTGAATCAGTCTGGTTGCACGTACACGCTTACCCCGACTTCGCAAAATTTTGGCGCGGCAGGCGGATCGAATAGCGTCGCGGTCACAACGTCTTCGATTTGTTCCTGGACAGCCGCCAGCAATGACGTCTGGATCACAATCACTGGCGGTGAAAGCGGCACGGGCAACGGAACTGTTTTCTATGATGTCGCGTTGAACAACACGCTCTCGCCGCGCACCGGCACACTCACCATCGGCGGACAAACTTTCACCGTTACGCAGGATGCCTTCCCGGTTTTCAATGGCAGCACAGTTAATGTTGGCGCGGGCCAGACGTACACTTCGCTCAGCAATGCCGGCGGACTGTTCGAAGCGTTGAACCAAAGCATCCTGACCGGTCATTTAACGGTCAACATCACTTCCGATCTGACCTCTGAAACAGGCAGCGTGATGTTGAATCAAATTGCAGAAACCTTCAGCCCAAGCGGTTACAACGTAACGGTCAAACCGTTTGGCGCGGCGCGCGCCATTTCCGGCAGCAGCAACACGGCGCTGATCAAGTTGTACGGAACCGACCGCTTCACGTTGGACGGTTCGCTGAACGGCGGCACGGATCGCAGCCTGACCGTCACCAACACCAATACCAACGCCGCGCCTGGGCCATTTGCCGTCGTTCAGTTGTTGAGCCTGGGTCAGAATGCGGGCGCATCGAACAACACATTCAAAAACCTGATCATCAGCAGTCAGGCCGATCAAAGCGCGAGCAATGCCAGAACGGTTTACGGCATTCTTTGCGCGGGCGATGTCACGCCGCCGGAAGCCGATTCCTTATTATTTTCGGGAGGCTTCGGCAATCACCAAAACACTTATGCCAACAACCAAATCACCAAAGTCAGTCACGGCATTGTCTCTTACGGCTCGTCTTCCTTTGGCGATTCGGAATGGAACCAGCAAACGGTGATCCGCGACAACCTGATCGGGGCGTCCGCCTTCGGTCCTGACCAGGTGCGGCTGGCTGGCATCTGGCTGGCGCACGATGCGGACGGTCTGATTACCAATAACGAAGTGCGTTTCGTCGGCGTCTGGCACATGCTGAACACGCCCGCCGGCACCACCGGAGTGGCGGGCATTGTGGCGGCGGATGAAGCGCAATTGCAGCCTTTGAACGGCGCGGTGCGCAACTTAACCGTTGCGCGAAACCGTGTGCATGATATTGCGCATCTGAAAGGCCAAACCGCCGCCGGCATCGTGGTGGCAGCGCACGGGACGGGCATTCAATCCAACAACAAAGTCGTCAATAACTTCGTCTGGAATATCCAGGCCAACGGCATCAATACCTCCGGTCCGGGCAATTTATCGGCGGCGGGCATACAGATTGGGCTGAGCGAAAACGATCTGGTGGCCTTCAATTCAATCCGGCTCACTGGTGACCTGGACCCTGCGGGCGCGGCGCAAACCGCCAGACAGGCCAGCGGCATTGATGTTTACAGCAACGGCACCGGCTGGGTGGTCAAAAACAACATCGCTCGCATGGACGTTACGTCTTTTAACACCGTCTACAAACATCCGGCGATCAGTTTGACGGGCGCTGTTCCGGCAGACGGAATGCTGGATTACAACGATTGGTCCACGAATGCGTCCAATGCCCAATCCGCCGTCGGCACAACCAACTCCAGCACCTACTATGCCTCCTTGGCGAGTTGGCAGGCAGTGATCAGCCAGGAAAGCCACAGTCTGAACGCTGATCCGCTCTTCGTCAGCATCAGCGATCTGCACATCAACACCAGCCTCGCCAGCCCGGTTGCCAACGCTGGCACGCCGGTCAGCGGCATTACCGACGATATAGACAACAACACACGCTCCGTCACCACCCCGGACATCGGCGCGGATGAATTCGACAGTGCCGCCGCGCCACCGCTGATTCTGGGCTCCGGCGCCAATTTCGGCTCAAACGAAATCGCGCCTGATTCGGCAGTTACTGCTTTCGGCACGAATCTGGCTGGCGCGCTGGTGGCCGCGACGACCTTGCCGTTGCCAACTTCACTGGCCGGAACAACCGTGACAGTGGTTGACAGCGCCAGCGTCAGCCGCGCGGCGGGGCTGTATTTCGTTGCGCCGGGACGGGTCAGTTTCCTGCTGCCCGCGAATACCGCCGCCGGGACGGCCACGGTCACCATCAACGCAGCCGGTGGAACGATGTTCACAGCGACAATTGAAGTGGCCACGGTCGCTCCCGGTCTCTTTTCCGCCGAAAGCAACGGCGCGGGGGTGATGAAGGGTTATGCCATCCGCACGGTCGGTATGGTGGAAACCATCGAACAAGTCGCAAGGTTCAATCAGCCGACGGGCCGCTGGGTCGAAGTCGCGTTGGCGGCTCCGACGGAACAATTGACGCTGGTTTTGCTGGGAACGGGCTTTCGCAATCGCATCGCACTGCCCACCGTGACAGTTGGCGGAGTTGCGGCGACCGCAACTTACGCCGGAGCGTCCAGCGCGGCTACAGGTTTTGATGAGTTGCGCGTGCAATTGCCCGCAGGCTTGAGCAGCGGGTCGAAGAATATCAATGTCACCGTGGACGGCAAACCGGCCAACATCGTCACAGTCCGCATTCAATAGGCTTACGGCAAACCAAATGTTCTTTTCTACAAGGATAAAAGTTATGAGAACGATGGTCAGAAAGTGTTCGATTTTGCTGGCGCTGCTGGCGATGTTCGGCCTGACGATTTTCGCCCATAGGATCATTGCATCCGGCGGCGGAACATTTTTGCCAAACCTGCTCAGCGCTGGGATTTCAACCGGCGGTAAAGCCGACAAGGCGAAAGTCACAGCAACTTTCGCCAGCGCCGCTGCCCTGACCCAAAATCCTTTTGTGCCCGAACATAATAAAGCTGAAGAAATTGCGCTTGAGCCGTTGCAGGCAGGCGGCAGTTACAACATCACCACATCTGTTATCGCCGGTGGCGGCGGCAGCAGTTCCGGCGGCGGCAATCAATTGACCGGAACCATTGGCCAAGCCGCAACCGGCGCTTCGGCTGGCGGCAGCTTTTCGCTTTCCGGCGGATTCTGGAACGTAAGCAGTGTTTGTTCGCAGATCAGTATCTTACCGGCCACTTTGACAGATGGAATGGCGGGAACGCCGTATCCGGCGACACAGTTGATGGCCAGCGGAGGCGTTTCGCCATACACGTTCACGATTCCAGTCGGTTCGTTGCCGTCGGGAATGACGCTGTCACCTTCCGGCGTACTTGAAGGCACACCAACTGCTTTTGGCCTGTTCGATTTCACGGTTCGATCCACTGACAGCACGACCACTTGCTTCGGCGAACGAATGTATCCTCTGAAGATTTTGCCACCTTGCGGATCAATCAGCCTCGGTCCTCAGACACTGCCGAATGGGTTTGTCGGGACAACTTATCCGGCACAAAACTTCAGCGCGAAAGGCGGGACTTCACCGTACACCTTCTCCGTCAGCGCGGGAAGTTTGCCAGATGGATTGACGCTGAAGGCGGGTGTTTTGTCGGGAACGCCCACGGCTACGGGCGTTTTTCCATTCACCGTTAAAGCCACGGACAATGTCGGCTGCATGGGCACGCAATCTTACACGGTCGTCATTAGCGACAGCAGCCCGAATAGTTTGATGTTTTATCCTCTGTCTGCTCCGGTGCGCTTGCTGGATACGCGAGCCGGGCAAAGCGGATGCACGACTCCCGGAATGCCGGTCACTGGTGGAACTTCGTTGACGCAAATCGCTAGAAACTTTTGCGGGATTCCGGCTGCGGCGAAGGCAGTGATCGGTAATGTGACGGTAGTTTTGCCCACCGCCAACGGATTTCTGACGATTTACCCAAGTGACGCGGCGACACAGCCAACCGCCGCCAACACGAATTTCATCGCGGGCGATGTGCTAAACAACGTTTTCACTGTGAAGCTTGGCGATGCAGACGGCGCCTTCAACATCTTCGCGTCCTCCACAGCCCAAATCGTGGTTGACATCACAGGGTATTACGCTCCGCCAACAGCCAGTGGCTTGTACTTCCATCCACTGCCACAACCGCTTCGTTTGCTGGAAACGCGCGTTGGGCAATCCGGTTGTTTTACGCCGGGGGCGACATTGCCGGGGAATGTAGATTCGATTCAGCAAGGCACAACGACGTGCAATGGAATTACAATTCCTGCGGCTGCGCGCGCGTTGGTTGGCAACGCGACGGCAGTCCTTCCCGCGGCCAATGGCTTCTTGACTCTTTACCCAGCCGATGCTGCATCGCGTCCTTTGGCTGCCAGTGGAAATTACCGTTCAGGCATTAACCTAAACTCTCCGTTCACTGTTGGTCTTTCGGCTTCGGGGCAATTCAAAATCTATACGGTAGCGACCACCGATCTGGTGATTGACGTGCTGGGATATTTCAGCGCCGATGCATCGGATGTGAATGGAACAGGATTGTTGTTTACGCCGATGACTCCGCAACGCTTGCTGGATACCAGGGCAGGTCAACCCGGATGCTTTACTCCGGGCAGCGCGTTGGCTGGGGGAACAGAGTCGTTGCAACAGGCTCGCAATGTTTGCTCAATCGGCAGCACGGCTCAGGCGATCGTCGGTAATGTGACCACGGTGTTGCCCGCATCCAATGGCTTTCTGACTTTCTGGCCCAGCAATGCTGCTTCTCGGCCATTGGTCGCAACGTCGAATTTCCAATCCGGCAGGAACTTCAACCGCTATTTTACGGTCGGTCTGGGAACGGACGGAGCCTTCAAGATGTATGCTTCGACCACAACCAATCTGGTGATAGACGTAT